>NZ_JANSIK010000078.1:0-17595 GCF_047462035.1 Synechococcus sp. R5-15
CAAACAGAATGCTATCGCTGCATAGTTGAACAGTGATGTTCAGCAGTGTTCAGCGTAAATGTATCAGCACGGCATTCACACTTTGGTGTACAGTCCCCTCTGCCGAGGTCTGCTGAGCGGACGGATGACGCCGCAAACCACCTTCCCCCCAGGGGACATGCGCGCCGGGATCGATCCCAAGTTTGTTGAACCGCGCTACTCCCAGTACCTAAAAGCGGCAGAGGCATTGAGCCGGTTTGCTCAGGATCGCTATGGCAAGACCTTGGCCCAGTTGGCGGTGCGCTGGCTGCTGGATCAACCGGGGGTGAGTGTGGCGCTGTGGGGGGCACGCAAGCCCTATCATCTGGAGGCAATATCCGGCCTTTGGGGCTGGTCGTTGGATGCGGAAGCGATGCAGACCATCGAGGATATTTTGCAAAGGTATGTTCCCGAGTCCATTCCCCCCAGCTTTATGTCCCCAGCTGCTCGCGCTGCCTAACCCGTACCCTTGCCCAGATTGCCGGGATCCTGGAACTGAGTTTGGCAAAAAATGAGATTTAGAGCTCTGTCCTACCGCAGCCAGTAGGGCCAGGAGTCTGTCAACCACGGGAGGACAAAGATGGCCATCCCAGATGCATTCGCGTCAGCAGTGCGGAGCACTTTGACCCATAAAGCAGACAGGCCAAGGGATCCGGCTGACCAGAATGGGCCCACAGCGCCTTCTCAGGCGGGATCCCTGATTCTCCACGTGGGGGGCATGAGTTGTGCCGGCTGCGTTCGCACCGTTGAGCAGGCCCTGCTGAGACAGCCGGGGGTGGTTAAGGCCAGCGTTAACCTGGTTACCGAGTCGGCCCTTGTGGAGTTTGCCCCTGGGATCCGGCCCGACCCGCAGCACCTGGCCCAGATTTTGACAGAGGCAGGGTTTCCCAGCCGCTACAGTTCAGAGGGTGAGGCCCTCTCCGGCGGGAGTTCCGTTCGCGTCAGCGGTGCGGAGCACTCTCAAGATCCCTCTTCCCCTCCCGGTGGGTGGGAAGAAGCCTTGGATGTGCCTGCGGATCCCCTCTCTCGGCAGCGACAGCAGACCCGACACCACATTCGCCAAGCGCTCACCGCCGCTTTTTTGCTGCTGATTTCTGCCGCCGGACACTTGGATCTCTTCGCCCGTCTGGGCTTGCCCCTCCTTAATGATGTCTGGCTGCACTGGGGCTTGGCGACCTTGACTTTTGTCGGCCCAGCTCGCGGCATTGTCCTGGATGGTTGGAGAGGGGCGCGGCGGCTGGCCCCCAACATGAACACCTTGGTTACCTTGGGATCCGGATCGGCCTACCTGGCCAGTCTGGTGGGGTTGTTGGCCCCTCAGGTGGGCTGGGAGTGCTTTTTCGACGAGCCCGTCATGATGCTCAGCTTCATCCTGTTGGGACGGGCCTTGGAACAGCACAGCCGCCTGCGGGCGGCCAGCAGCCTGCAATCGCTGGTGAGCTTGTGTCCCAGTTTGGCTCGGCGGGTTCAGCCTGCAGAGAAGGCGGGATCTCTGGCTTCCAGCCCAGAGGGGAACCTGGATCTGGGATCCCAAACCGGAGAATGGTGCCCTGTCGAACAGGTGCGAGTGGGGGATTGGCTCCAAGTGCGGGCCGGCGAACAGATCCCGGTGGATGGAGAGGTCATTGCCGGCCAGGCCACGGTCAACGAGGGGATGTTGACGGGGGAACCCTTGCCGGTGCTGAAACAAGCGGGGGATCCCGTGGTGGCGGGAACGCTGAACCAATCGGGGTTGCTGCTGTGCCGAGCGACGCGCACCGGGAAAGACACCACCTTGGCCCAGATCATCCGCCTGGTGGAAGAGGCCCAAGCTCGCAAGGCCCCCATCCAAGGGATAGCCGACCAGGTGGCGGGCTACTTCACCTATGGGGTGGTCACGCTGGCCATTCTCACCTTTGGGTTCTGGTACTGGGTTGGGATCCCACTCTGGGGGAGCGACGGTGCGGAGCACTTTGTCCTGGAGGGGTTCAGCCTGCACTCCCATCTGCATCTGAGCGACCATCCCCCTCACCCCACACCTCTGCTCAGCAGCCTCAAGATGGCCATTGCCGTTTTGGTGGTGGCCTGCCCCTGTGCTTTGGGGTTGGCTACGCCGATGGCCATCCTGGTGGGTACCGGGCTGGGAGCCGAGCGGGGCTTGCTCATCCGAGGGGGAGATGTTCTGGAGAAAGCCCATCGCTTGCAAACGGTGGTCTTCGACAAAACCGGCACCCTCACCCAAGGGGATCCCCACCTGACGGACTGTCTCAGCCTTGACCCCTCCCTAGATTCCAATCGCCTGCTCCAACTGGCGGCCACAGTGGAAAGCGGCACTCGCCATCCGCTGGCGCAAGCCATTTTGCAAGCCGCCCGCACCCAGGGTTTGCCGTTGCTCTCCGCCGGCGAGTTTCAAACCCAACCGGGGATAGGAGTCGCCGCCCAAGTGGAAGGGCAGGAAGTGGTGTTGGGATCCCTGGATGGGCTGGCTGCTTTGGGGATCCCAATTTCCCCAGAGGCGCAGGCCCAGGCCGAGGCGCTACTGGCAGCCGGCAAAACGGTGGTGGGCGTGGCTGTAGAGGGATCCCTGGTGGGGCTGCTGGCAGCCCAGGATCCCTTGCGGCCTGATGCGCAGGCAACACTGCGACAACTGCAAAAGATGGGCTTGCAGGTGATGCTGCTTACTGGCGATCGGGCTGAGGTGGCCAAGCAGGTAGCCGAAGCTCTGCAAGTGCCCGGGATCCGCGTTATCGCCGAGGTTCACCCGGCAGACAAAGCTCAAGTCATCCGCGACCTGCAGACCCAAGGCCAGAGAGTTGCCATGGTGGGAGATGGCATTAACGACGCTCCGGCTTTGGCCCAAGCCGATGTGGGCATCGCCCTGCACTCAGCCACTGATGCGGCCTTAGAAACCGCCGATATCATCCTCATGCGCAACCGCCTCTGGGATGTGGTGGAAGCTATCCGCCTCAGCCGCGCCACCTTCCGCAAGATCCAGCAGAACCTCCTCTGGGCCTTTGGCTACAACCTGGTGGGGATCCCAGTGGCAGCAGGCGTGCTCCTACCCCCCTTTGGCATTGGGCTTAGCCCGGCAATCGCTGGGGGTCTCATGGCCTTGAGTTCCCTCAGTGTAATCCTCAATTCACTCCTCTTGAGGCGAACTTTTGTACCCCGTAGATCTTCGAGTAGCCGCAGCTAAAAAAGTGTTAAAAATTACGAATGACTAAGTATCGATCGTTAAGTCTTCCGAGGTTTTACCGAGCTTCTGACACAATTTCCGCTGCGTCCAAGCCAAAAATTCGGCAACTTCGATTACATTTGATTAAAAAGATTAATCCGCTTTAACTTTTGAGGATTTGGTTGTAAGATTAGACCGAAACCAAGCTGTAAGCGCATCTTCTGGTTTCTTACTTAGCAAAGCAAAAACCGTGAAAATACTGAGAAAGCGCATCTTGCAGCGGTGAAGGGAGCAAAAGTATGGCGATGCTTGGAGATCTTCAGGAATTTTCCTTATGCGACCTGTTGCATTTAATGGAAAAGGGTAAGAAAGCAGGGCAATTATCCATCTGGGCACCCAATGGCATTCAGCGGATTTGGTTTTACCAAGGTCGGGTGGTCGCCGCCCTCACCCCTGAAGAAAAGCATCGTTTGGAAAGCCTGCTGACGCGCTTTGGCTTGGTGGACGAGCAGGTGGTCAGCCAGTTGGTCGCTAGGGGCTTGGAGGAGCCTCTGGGGCGTTGCCTGCAGCGGCAAGGGTTGATCTCGCCCGTAGATTTGGCCAAGCTCTTTCGCCATCAACTGCAGGTGGGACTCTACAGCCTCTTTGCCCTCGAATCCGGACAGTTCAGCTTCCTGCCCAACGTGCCCATGCCCTACCGAGAAATGACTGGCCTCAGCAAAAGCGCCACCGCTGCCGTCCTGGAAGCCCTGCAGCAGCTCAAGCTAGACCAGCGCCCCGAAAAAGACCTGCCCGAACCCGATAGTTGCTTTTGGCGTACCAGCACCGAACTGCCTCTGTTCAAGCTTTCTGCGCTGGAGTGGTCGATCTTGGAGCAGGTGTCGCCTTCCCGCAAGCTGACGGCTTTGGCTCAAGCACTGGGGGCGGACCTGCTGGAGGTGCGCTATGCCTGCGCCCGTCTGGCCAAGCTGGGGTTGATCAGCCCTTGTGAGGGGCCAACGGTTCTGGCTCGGTCTGGTCACTGGGAGCTGTCCAAGTCGATTGCTGAGGAGGTGAATCCCGAGCCGGTGAGGGAGAGGCTGGGGGCAAGGGTGCCTGGTCTCCAGGATGAGGGCGGCCCCGTCAAGCCTTCTCTGGTCAGTCGATTGGCCACCCTCCTCAAGGGCATGCGCGAAAAATAAAAGCATAGGGATATTTGCAGTCATGTTTTCGGTTTTCGGGTAGAAACATTAGAGATAGGGAATCAGCAGGGAGATGTAGGATGGCTAATCTGTCCTCTTTGCAGGCGATCCTCCAGAGATATGTTGCCAACACACCGGAAGTCCAGGGAGCAGCAGTGGTCACCCCCGACGGGCTACCTTTAGCTTCCACACTGCCTGTGGGTATGGATGAAGAGAGAACCTCTGCTATGTCGGCTGCCATGCTTTCTTTGGGCGAACGGATTGGGAGAGAGCTAGGGCGCGGAGCCATAGAGAGAGTTTTTGTACAGGGGGAAAAAGGATACGGGGTTTTAACCAGTTGTGGCCCCGATGCCGTCTTGCTGACAATTGCCAGCCATGAAGTCAAGCAAGGCTTGCTCTTTTTGGAAATTAAGCGAGTCGCGGCAAGCATTGCAGAGGCAATGAAGTAAGAAAATCAAATGTGGAGGCTAGGTTTTTGATTCTGTCCTGACGTTGAGGGAAGTATGGCCATTAAACCTTCTGAGCTGCTCCAAGTCCTGATCTCGCGCACGCAATTCACAGATGATGACAAGAAAGTTTTGCAGCAAAGTGCTGACTGGGGCGGCAGTATCGCGGCGGAAATGTCAGACGCCTTTTACGGCTATCTGGATCGCGATGCCGAAATGGCGGCAGTGATAGCCAAGCATAACCGGCAGCGGCTGGGCCAAACTTTTGCTGACTGGTTCAAGGAAATGTTCACGGGCATAGACAATTGGGGCCCCCAGTATGCGGATCGCCGCTGGAAAATCGGCATAGTTCATGTGCGCGTTGGCATCGGCCCCCAACATGTTGTACCTGCTATGGCCACAGTTGTGCAGGAGGTCAGTCGGCAGTTGGCGAAAGAAGGCAAGCCTGAACAGTTGCGCACCAGCTTGAGCAAGGTTTGCATGATTGACCTCTCTTTTATTGAGCAAGCTTACCTTGAGGTGGCCTATAACGCCGTGCAACAGGAAACAGGCATGAGCGAGGCTTTATTCAAACGGTTAATTGCCAATGGTGCCAACAGTTTAATTTGAGTTGTTTGAGTTAGAGTGGGCTCTTGCTTACTCTACTTGCTTAATTTCTCTACCTTCTTGGGCTGAGGTGCTTGAGTTTCTGGGATCCCTCTGGAGCAGAGCTGGCGTTGGTATCTTTTTTAGATTATCTTAGAAGCAACCTGGAGATAGCTTTACCTCCCGTGCGGCACATCGGTGCACTCCCCCGAGTTTTATTCAGCTTTGTCGCTAGAGCTTAGTCTGAGGCCAGTTTATGGGAAATATCTTGCGAATTGTTGTAACAGGGCCGGTGGGAGCTGGAAAGTCTACCTTTATTCGCACGATTAGCGAGATTGAGGTAGTAGACACCGATTGCAAAGCAACGGACGAGGTGGCAGAGCTGAAGAAAACCACGACGGTAAGCATGGACTTCGGCCGCTTGAGAATTGGAGAGGAGGAAGAAGAGATGTGGCTGCATCTCTACGGCACTCCCGGCCAGTCTCGCTTTAACTTTATGTGGGATATTTTAATTAAGCGCGCCCACGGCTATGTTCTTCTGGTGCCTGCGCACTTGCCGGGCCAGTTTCGCAATGCCCAAGCCATTCAATCTTTTATGAAGGCCAGGACGAGCGCCCCCTACGTGATTGGGATCACCCACGTCGATCAACCCAATGCCTGGGATCCAGAAGACATTTTGTTAATTTTGGGGAATCAGGACGGTTCAGTTCCGCACACCACTTTGAATGCCCAGGAGCCGGCTTCTGTTGCCAACACGTTGCTTCTGTTGGTTGAGCAAATGATGCCCCAGGTGGTTGTTTGAACAGATTTTCAGGTATCCGCCGGTCTAGAACTTCAGCAACATTGGCCCTAGCCAAGACAGGCGTATCTTTTGCGTGACAGGGATCCCTCCCGTGAAGCCGAAAAACGGGAGATTGGATTCGGTGGAGATTTGCCGCATAATGAAATGTCCTGAGTGATCTTTCTGGCCAGCCATTGAACCAAGAGGATCCCCGCTGTGTTGCTTCTCGATTGCTCTCCCCTGACCCTTTCCCCAGAGGAAGCGCGGGAGAAACTGTTGTATCTCCTCGCCCAACTGGCCTATCGAGAAGGCTCCTTTACCCTCACTTCTGGACAGAAGAGCCCCTACTACATCAACTGCAAACCGGTTACCCTTCACCCCCAAGGAGCTTATTGGGTGGGATCCCTGCTGCACCGGCTGTTGCCGCTCGAAACCGAAGCAGTGGCTGGGATGACGCTGGGAGCGGATCCCTTGGTGACGGCGGTGAGTTTGGCCTCTCTGCATGCTGAACCCGCCAACCTACCCGCCTTGATCGTGCGCAAAGAGCCCAAGGGGCACGGCACGCAAGCCTGGATCGAGGGGCCGGAGTTGCCGGCAGGCAGTCGGGTGTGGATCCTGGAAGATGTGGTGACCACCGGCAGTTCTGCTTTGAAGGCTGTCGAACGGGTGCGGGCAGCCGGCTACCGGGCAGAAGGGATCCTGGCTTTGGTGGATCGGCTGGAAGGGGCAGAAGACCGCTACCGAGAAGCAGGGATCGCCTTTCGTCGCCTATTCACCCTTCCAGAAGTGCAGGCTTGCCATCGGGCCTTGACCTCAGGAAAATCAAAGGACTAGCCTGCCCCCTTGGTGAGCATCAAAGCTTTGGAGAGCGGACATGCTGCCCCCTGCCTACTCAGCTCTGCCCAGCCGAAATCTGCCGAGCCTACCGCATCGGGCGCGGGTGGCTGTGTACGTGGTGATGAACATCGAGCACTTCACCTTTGGCAAGCTGGGCACGGCCATTCAACCCCATCTCACCAGCTCCCCTGAGATCGCCAACTACGGCTGGCGGGACTACGGCAATCGGGTGGGCATTTGGCGCTTGTTTGAGCTGTTTGCCGAGCTGGGGATCCCGGTGACTGCCGCCTTGAATGCAGAAATGGTGCAGCTTTACCCCCCCATCATCGAAGGGATCCGCCAATACGGCTGGTCGGTGTTGGCCCACGGCTGGAACAACTCTACCGGCCACAGCGGCCTGGCCCGCGAAGCCGAACAAGAGCTCATCGAGCGCAGTTTGTCCCTTTTGGAGAAGGTGTCGGGATCCCGCCCTTGGGGCTGGCTGACGCCGGGGTTTTCCGTTAGCGAGAACACCTTTGACCTGCTCAAGGCTGCCGGGATCCGCTACACCACCGACT
This sequence comes from Synechococcus sp. R5-15, assembly GCF_047462035.1. NCBI lineage: Bacteria > Bacillati > Cyanobacteriota > Cyanophyceae > Synechococcales > Synechococcaceae > Synechococcus > Synechococcus sp. R5-15. The sequence goes on from NZ_JANSIK010000078.1 coordinate 7,560, forward strand.
GGGTAAACGACGACCAACCCTACTGGCTGCAGACTGCCGCCGGCCCCCTCTTGGGGATCCCCTACACCCTGGAGGCCAACGACATCAGCCTCTGTCTCAGCGCCCGCCTGTCGGCAGAAGCCTTTGCCCAGGCCCTCATCGACCAGTTTGATCAACTCTGGCAGGATGGGGAGCGCTCCCCTCGCATCATGGCCATCGGCCTGCACCCCTTTATTGTCGGGCAGCCGCTGCGGATGGGATCCCTGAAAAAAGCCTTGCAGCACATCCAATCTCGCCCTCAGACTTGGCTCACCACCGGCGATGGTCTCTACAACTGGTACGCCCAAGCCTGCCCTGCCCCCGAGGTGGCCTGACGGGATCCCCTGACCGGAGAGGATGGCTCGTCTTGGCCTTGGATCCTGCTCATTTTTTAACTTTGTTCTAATTTTGTCTTGTCTGGAGCTGTTCATCGTGGCTCCAGAAGTGACAGCATAGGCGGTGAAGCCACCTTCAGCAAAAGGGCTTGGCCATGCGCATGGGCAGACTCAGTGGGATCCTCCTGCACCCCACCTCGCTACCGGGGCCATTTGGCATCGGCGATCTGGGGCCATCGGCTTATCGTTTTGTGGATTTTCTGGTGGAGAGCGGCCAGCGCCTCTGGCAGGTGCTGCCTCTGGGACCTACCGGCTGGGGCAACTCCCCCTACATGAGCTTTTCCTCCATAGCCGGCAACCCGCTGCTCATCAGCCCGGAGCTGTTGGTAAAAGCCGGCTGGCTAGAGCCCGACAGTTGGCAGGACCTGCCCCAATGGCCAACGATCCAAGCCGGATCCGCCGAGCGGGTGGACTACGAAACCGTGATCCCCTTCAAGCTGGGCCTGTTGCACCGCGCCTGGGCTACCTTCAAAGAAAAAGCTTCCGGCCCCGATTGGGAAGCTTTCCAAGCCTATTGCGCTGCCGAGGCCGACTGGCTGCCGGACTATGCCCTGTTCATGGCCCTCAAGGATGTGTACGGCGAGCAAGAGTGGAACCAATGGGATCCGGCCTTGGTGCGACGGGATCCGCCGGCTTTGCAAGAGGCTCGCGATCGCTATGCCGATGCCATTACCGAGCAGATGTTTTGGCAGTATCTGTTTGCCCAGCAGTGGGGATCCCTAAGGGAGTATGCTCATCGGCATCAAGTGCGGCTCATTGGGGATGTGCCCATCTACGTTGCCCCCAACAGTGCCGACGTGTGGGCCAACCGGGAGCTGTTTCACCTGGATGAACGGGGACAGCCCTTGCAGGTAGCCGGTGTGCCGCCCGACTATTTCAGCCCTACTGGGCAACGCTGGGGTAACCCCCTCTACAACTGGGAGGTGCTCAAGGCTCGCGGCTACGACTGGTGGATCCGGCGCATCCAGGCCATCCTCAAGCAGGTGGACTGTGTGCGCATCGACCACTTTCGCGGCTTCGAGAGCTACTGGGCCATTCCAGGCGATGCAGAAACGGCTGTGGAAGGGGAGTGGCAAAAAGGGCCGGGGGCAGATTTCTTTCAGACCCTGGCCGACAAGTTGGGGGAAATCCCGGTGATTGCCGAAGATCTGGGAGACATTACGCCGGAGGTGTTGCAACTGCGGGATCAATTTGGCTTGCCCGGCATGAAGGTGTTGCTCTTTGCCTTCGGCTCTGGGCCCGATAACCCCTATTTGCCCCATGCCTATGAGCGCAACTTTGTCGTTTACACCGGCACCCACGACAACAACACGGTGGTGGGTTGGTTTAATGACCCGGATCGCTCGGAGTGGGAAAAACAAAACCTGCTGCGCTATTTGGGCTGCCAGGGATCCGGGGGCATCCATTGGGATCTCATTCGCCTAGCCCTTGCTTCCGTAGCCGATCTGGCCATCATTCCCCTGCAAGATGTGATGGGCTTGGGGGCAGAGGCGCGCATGAACTTCCCCGGCACCACCGAGAACAACTGGGCCTGGCGCTACCGCGAGGACATGCTGCGGCAGGACATGATCCAGCGCCTGGCCGAGATGAGCGTGACCTATGGGCGCATCTCTCCTCAAGAGTTGGAGCAACGGCGAGCAGCCCTAGCCCAAGAACGGGCGGCAGGGTCTTCTCAAGCTGCCCCCAGCCTCGTCTAATGCTGGATCCCGCCCATCAGCAGCCCGATCCGCTCTTCGGTGGCCTCTTCAGGCCTGAGTTCTCCTACCAGGCGGCCCTCATGGATCACCAAAATGCGATCCGACAAGCTGATCACCTCATTCAAATCCGCCGATACCAGCAGCACCCCCATGCCCTGATCCCGCGCCTGCAGGATGCGGCGATGAATGGCCTCGATGGCCCCCACATCCACCCCCCGCGTCGGCTGGGCAGCCACCAGCACCTTGGAGCCACAGGAAAGCTCCCGTCCCACAACGATCTTCTGGGCATTGCCGCCAGAATAGCGGCGGGCCGTCAACACGGCCGTCGGCTGGCTTTTCTTTAGAAAGGGACATTCAGGCCCTTTCTTGAGCTCCCCGGCATCTGGGATCCTCAAGTTCTGAAAACTCCACTGCCCTCCATTGCCGCAACCGGCTAGTTGAGCGCCTGCACCTGATCCAGGAAGTCTGCCACCGTCAGGGATCCCAGCTCCTGTCCATGGCGCTGGCGCACGCTCACCGTTCCTGCCGCCTGTTCCTGTTCCCCCACGATCAGCATGAAGGGGATCCGGGCCTTCTCGGCATTGCGGATTTTCTTCGGCAAACGATCGCTGTCGGCATCGATGTGGACGCGGATCCCGTGTTCTCGCAGTTGATCCCGCACTTGGGTGGCGTAGCCCAGATACTGATCGGAAACGGGCAAAATGCGCACCTGTTCCGGGGCCAGCCAGAAGGGAAAATCCCCAGCGTATTCTTCGATGAGGATCCCAATCAGCCGCTCCAGCGAGCCAAAGGGAGCGCGGTGGATCATCACCGGGCGTTGCCGGGATCCGTCCTCAGCTACGTATTGCAGATCAAAGCGCTGTGGGTTTTGGTAGTCCACCTGAACCGTGCCCAGTTGCCACTCCCGATCCAGCGCGTCGCGGAAAATAAAATCCAGCTTTGGCCCATAGAAGGCTGCTTCGCCGATCCCTTCAAAATGGGGCATCGAGAGCTTCTCTACAGCGCGACGGATGGCATTCTCGGCCCTGTCCCAGTCCTCAGGGGATCCCAGATATTTGTCAGACTTGGGATCGCGGAAGCTGAGGCGGGCGCGAAAATCTTTGAGTTTAAGCTTGTCGAAGACCACCAAAATGAGATCGACAACCTTAAGAAACTCCTCCTCCAATTGATCGGGGCGAACAAACAAATGGGCATCGTCCACCGTAAAGCCACGCACTCGCGTCAGACCTCCCAATTCCCCCGATTGCTCATAGCGATAGACGGTGCCGAATTCGGCATATCGTAGGGGCAAATCGCGGTAGGATCGCAGCTCGGATTTGTAGATTTGGATGTGAAAAGGACAGTTCATCGGCTTCATGACAAAGCCCTGTTCGGCTGCGCGATCCTGCTCATTCTCCGCCATCATGGGGAACATATCTTCCCGGTACTTTTGCCAGTGGCCGGAGATCTTGAACAAGTCCACACGGGCAATATGAGGGGTAACCACCGGCAGGTAGCCCCGCTTGAGCTGCTCCTGCTTGAGAAAATCCTCCAGCACCCAGCGTAGGGTAGTTCCTTTCGGAGTCCAAAGGGGCAAGCCCGGACCCACTTCATCGGAAAACAGGAAGAGACCCAGTTCTTTGCCCAGCTTGCGGTGATCCCGCCGTTTGGCCTCCTCCAGCCGCCGCTTGTATTCCTTCAGCTCCTCTGGAGTTTCCCAGGCGGTACCGTAGATGCGTTGGAGCTGCGGCTTGGTCTCGTCCCCCCGCCAATAGGCGCCGGCCACGCTGAGCAGATCGAAAGCTTTGGGGTTGAGCTCTTGGGTGTTTTCCACGTGGGGACCGGCACAGAGATCCCACCATTCATTCCCCAAGTGGTAAATGCTGATGACCTCCCCTTCGGGAATGCTGTCTAAGATCTCCAGCTTGTAGGGTTCTCCGAGGGCTTCGATGCGGCGCCTGGCCTCTTCACGGCTCACCTCCTCGCGGATCACCGGCAGGCCCTTTTTGATGATTGCCTGCATCTCTTTTTTGATGCGATCCAGATCTTCCGGCGTGAAGGGCTCGGGATGGTCAAAATCGTAGTAGAAGCCGTAGTCGGTTGTGGGGCCGATGGTCACCTGGGCCTTGGGAAACAGCTTTTGCACCGCCATAGCCAGGACATGGGAAGTGGTGTGGCGGATGCGCTCCAGTTTGGGAGACTCGTGAGTGCGCAGCAGTTTGAGGGTGCTGTTGGCCTTCTGAGGTGATTCGGCTGGCTGAGACATCGGAACCTGCTTCGACAACAAAGAAAGAACAGTGAAGAAATGGATATCCGTGTCCCTATCTTAGGCTGGGGCGAGAACGGCAGGGATCCCCAGCTAATCAATTCCCCTGTTTGCCGAGTCAACCGCGAACCTCACCTCACGACTCGGCCCGGAACAAGGGGGGAAAGTACACAGTATCCTAAAGGGGTTGACCCCCTTACCCGAGCCATGATCTCTTCGCCCACCAACTTCACGGAACGCTCTGTCACCTCTGCTTCCCCAGTTTCCGAAACCAGCCCGGCTTCTCGTTCTGAATCTTGGGCGGCCCCCGTTCTGGCCGCCATCGATGTGGGCAGCAACTCTCTCCACATGGTGGTGGTGCGCATCAATCCCCGTATCCCCAGCTTCACCATCATCTCCCGCGAAAAAGCCACCGTCCGGCTGGGGGAGTTTTGCAGCCAGACGGGCGCCCTCACGCCTGCAGCTATGGAACGGGCCCGGACGGCTCTGGAGCGGTTTTGCCGCATTGCTGAGAGCTTTCAGGTGCAGGATATTGTTGCCGTGGCTACCAGTGCTGTGCGCGAGGCCCCCAATGGGCCGGAGTTTTTGAAGCGGATTGAACGGGAGCTGGGCCTGCGGGTGGAGTTGATCTCGGGGCAGGAAGAGGCCCGCCGCATCTACCTGGGGGTGCTCTCGGCGATGGAGTTCCACAACCGGATGCACGCGGTGGTGGATATCGGCGGTGGCTCCACCGAGCTGATTTTGGGCAATGGCCAAGAGCCGGAGTTTCTGCGCAGCATCAAGGTGGGAGCTGTGCGTCTAACCCAGGCTTTTTTGCACCACGATCCGCCCACTTCTGGCGAACTGCAAGCCCTGCGCCAGCACATCCGCGGCATGCTGGAATCCCCCATCGAGCAGATGAAGCGGATCCTTGCCTCTTCACAACAACAGGGATCCCTGCCTTTGGTGGGCACCTCTGGCACCGTCGAGTGCCTGGCCCAGTTGGATGCCCGCCGTCGGTTGGGCGCTCTCCCCCATCGCCTGCAGGGGTATGAGTTCAGCCTGGAAGCCCTGCGCGGCTACATCAAAGAGCTGCGATCCCTGACGGTGGCCGAACGGCAAAAGCTGCCCGGCCTGGGGGAAAGGCGGGGGGAGATCATCCTAGCCGGGGCGGTCATCTTGGAAGAAGTGATGACCCTGCTGGGGGTGGAGCGGATCCAGTTTTGCGAACGGGCTCTGCGGGAAGGGCTGATCGTGGACTGGATGATCGGCCAAGGGCTGATTGAGGATCGGCTGCGCTACCACAGCTCGGTGCGGCGGCGCAGTGTGCTCAAGCTGGCGGAAAAATACCAGGTGGAGATCCCCTATGCCGAGCGGGTGGCCGAGTTTGCCCTCAGCCTTTTCGATCAAACCCGCGGCATCCTGCATGGCTGGGGATCCCGGGAGCGGGCTCTTCTCTGGGCGGCGGCCATGCTGCACAACTGCGGCCACTTCATCAGCCATGCCGCCCACCACAAGCACTCCTACTACCTGATCCGCCATGGAGAACTCTTGGGCTTCAACGAAGAAGAGGTGGAGGTGATCGCCAACTTGGCCCGCTACCACCGCAAGTCGCCCCCCAAGAAGAAGCACGAGAACTTCCAGCGCCTCAGCGACGAGCGGGATCGCCAAGTGGTGCTGGAACTGAGCCCCCTGCTGCGCATAGCCTGTGCTTTGGATCGCCGCCGCCTGCAGGCCATTCAAGCCCTGCACTGCCGTTTTCAGCTCCTGGGAGAAGGCCCCCGCCGCATGGAGTTGATTTTGGATCCCAGGCATCCCAAGGACGACTGTGCCCTAGAGTTGTGGAGCTTAAACGAGAAGAAAAAAGTCTTCGAGCAACAGTTCGACCTGCAGGTAATCCCCAAGCTCTCTACCCAGATCCAGCGCAGCGCCGATCCCTTTGAGGCAGCAGTTTAGCCTTCTCGGGGATCCTAGCTAAGGGGCGATGGTAATGGGCGAGGGGCTGGTTTGGGTGGTCTTTTGGCCCCCTCTTTGCAAAATCACCTCGATGATGCCGTTGTTGACCGGCTGCATGTTGAAGGGCAACTGCTGCTGGGTTTCGTATAGGCCCGGCGCCACCTCCCGCATTTCGACTTCCGGCGTTACCCCAACAATCCGAAAAGCAGCCCGCCCCCCTGGATCTCCTCGCATGGTGACTTTGAGAATTTCTCCCATGCGCAGATTGGTGCTGTTGGTGGTGACACTGAAAATCTGGGGCAGTCCCGTGGCGACGGGTGCGGAAACCGGCTGAATGGTGGAGCGGGTTCCTCTGGAGCCATCGATGGAAAAAGGAAAAATCTCCCGATGTTCCTGGCTGAGGCCGTCCTTGGTGAGCACAATCCTCAAGGTGGGATTGTTGGCCTGGTGGGTGGGGGCTACCACGTAGGTGCCTTCGTAGTGGTTGGGTCGTACCTCCCGCATCGGCTGGTTCAGGGCCAGATTCCCCAGATCAAACTGGGCGATCCCTCCGGACTCTCCCCAAATGGCAATGGTGAGAATATCCCCTTCCACCAAGTCGCGCTGGGGATCCAAGCGAATGGCCTCAATGCGCGGATAGCGATTGCCGGCTGCAGTCAAAGGGGCTGGCTGCGGCAGAGGAGCTGGGGGCGGAAATACTGATTCCACTGGCGGAGGAGCAACATTGCCCAAGGCCAGTTGAGGTAGCCGCCGTTGAACGCGGGTACTGACGCCATTGAGGGTCAACTGAATACTGATGTCGGGGCCAAAGACGGCATCCTGAGGACCAAGGCTATAAACTGCGCGGTAGTAGCCGGGCTGCACCTCCTGCATCGGCAGACCCTGAACCACGCCGCCGATATCAACCGTAGCCCTGCCGTTGGGAGTGGCCTGCGCTTCAATGGTCAAGGTTCCCCCTGCAGGAACACTTCCTCCCTCGGGAGTGATCCGCGTTTGGAAGATTTCGGGTTGGACAGTCTCGGCCACCCGGGCTGGGGAGGGACGCAACTGGGCCACAGGGGGTGGCAAGGGCGGAAGCTGACCGCGATACACCAGGGCCTGATGCAACAACACCGCCCCTTCTGCTCGCCTCAGCACGCGATTGGGCTGAAGACGAGCTGGATCCGGCACATTCACCAGCAGCCCCGCTTCGCCTGCCATGGCCACAAAAGCCCGCCCTACCTCCGGCACATCAGCCGCATCGGTGTACAGAGCCATCCAGCGCTCAATGTCGGCCTGGGTGGGAGCAGGCAATTGCAGAGCCCGCACCAAAATGGCCAGGGCTTCCAGGTGGGTGATATCCCCTTGCGGGCGAAACTCGTTGCCCTCGTATAGGCGCATGGCCCCCGCCTGCAGCACGGCTTGGGCAGTCCAATAGTCGGGGGTGTTGGGCTCCAGGTCGCGAATCTCCTGCACCTGGTTGGGATTGGGAATGTAGCCGAAAAACTCCGTCAGCCACTGGGCCAATTCCAGACGGGTCAGGGTGGCTGACAGGGGTTCTTGGGTGATCACCACATCTGTCTGACGTTCCAGAGCCGCCACGTAGGGGTCGGTCCAGGCCAGCGAGGCTTGCTGCTCCACCCCTTGGGACCAAGCCGGCAAGCTGACACCCGACCAGCCCAGCGTCCAACACAAGCTCAGAGCTAGGGGCCACGAGCACCGCATAGCTGTCACTCCTGTTCCAACAACATCCCCTCAGGGCCAGCTTATCTCAAACTTCCGCCCCATCCTCAAGCCCTCGATGCCCCTTGGGATTGCGCCCTTTGGCAGTGAGATTCTGAAAACTCGGGTAAGAAGGTTCGCCGCAGGGATCCCTTAGGAGATTTTACCTATGCAAGACGGGATCCGGCTTGACAGCAAAGGGCCTAAGCAAGGGTCTCGTAACTTGTAGTTGTGCATCCAAATCCTTATCATTGTGTTATAGACTCAGAAAGTTCAGAAAGCACTTTTGCCCCTACCCTAGGGAGGAGTTTCATGGCTGGCAGCACCGGAGAGCGACCTTTTGTCGATATCATTACCAGTGTCCGCTACTGGGTTATTCACGCCCTGACCATTCCCGCTTTGTTTTTGGCAGGCTGGCTTTTTGTGAGCACTGGCCTGGCCTATGATATTTTTGGCACCCCGCGCCCCAATGAGTATTTCACGGCAGAACGCCAGGAGTTGCCGATCGTCAGCGATCGCTTCAATGCTCTGGAGGAGCTGGAGAGGCTGACTCGCTAGGAGTGCCGGTGGGTAAGTGGACTATTCGTTGTTGCAATTTGTAAGTTGATTGAGCTTTTTGCGTAGGGTGATATCTATGGCCACTAAATCTGATGAACCCGTTTTTTACCCTGTTTTTACCGTCCGTTGGCTGGCGGTACATACCTTGGCGATCCCAACGGTTTTCTTCTTGGGAGCTATTGCTGCAATGCAGTTTATTCAACGGTGAACCCAATGGCTGATCAACCCGAAAGGAATCCCAACTCCCAACCTGTCGAGCTAAACCGCACTTCCCTTTACTTGGGTTTGCTGCTGGTGTTTGTGGTTGGGCTGTTGTTCTCCAGCTATTTTCTCAACTGAGGCCAGGATCACACTCTGCTCTTGGAGTTGGGAAAGAGCGCAGGGGACAATGCTGGCTTTTGGCTAGCCCTTGCTCCCCTTTGCTAAGTTTACTGAGAATGTAATTGCTGCTAGTTCTGTCTTTTTTGGAGACCAGTTGCTATGACCAGTCAAGCAAGGATCCCTTTGTGGATAGTGGCTGTGGTTGCCGGTTTGGGTGTGATCACGGTAGTTGGGCTCTTTTTCTATGGCTCCTATGTGGGCCTAGGCTCTAGTCTGTAGGTTTGAGGTTTTCGGTCTGGTAGTAGCCCCCAATAGGTAGGGGTAAAGGGTCCCATGGTTTTTACGACCTAGCCGAATTCAGTTAGGCTTTGTTGACCCATGGCCAGTGTATCTACCACTTTTTTCGGGGCTACCTACCACAGCGCAATATCGATCCCTTGCCCAGCAGGGATCCCACTTCATTGCAGACCTTAATACTCAACTTAATACTCAATACACAGTCCGAAAAAGCTGCCGCTATTCCTCACCACTGGTTACAACCAGGCGGTGAATCTGGACTTCTCTCTTCTCCCCCTGGAGAGGGTGAAGTTCGCGTTAGCAGGTCAGGGATCATGGGCAAGAGCGCGAATTGCTGAGGACAGGTTCTGCGAGGGAATGTCTCAAACTTATGTCTCAAACTTATTTAGAAGAGCTATCTCTGTGTTAAGCGAGCATGAACTTTTTTAACGATCCGGGTGGTGGTTGCCGAGAGGGTAACTTAGGCCCCGTAGAATGAATCGCAAAATTCCAGGCAGGACATTCGGACATGGATTACATTCGCACCTTTAACGACGATCCCTGCGAGGGGCATCTTTCGACGCCCATCAGCGATTCTCCTGTCACCCGTCTGTTTATCAACAATCTCCCCATCAACCGTCCTGGCTTATCGCCGCTGTTGCGGGGTCTAGAAATTGGGCTGGCCCATGGCTATTTCTTGGTAGGGCCAGAAATTGTGCTGGGGCCGCTGCGGGATTACCCTGAGGCAGCTAACTTAGGCGGGCTGGTTACGGCGATGGCGATTGTGCTGCTGGGAACCGCCTGCATGTCGGCCTATGGCAGCGTTACCTTCGGAAACAAGCCGGAAACACCGGGGGCCGCTCCTCTGGCTACAGCTCGGGGTTGGGGGG
>NZ_JANSIK010000079.1:0-23659 GCF_047462035.1 Synechococcus sp. R5-15
CAAACAGAATGCTATCGCTGCATAGTTGAACAGTGATGTTCAGCAGTGTTCAGCGTAAATGTATCAGACCCATTCCACTATGGCAGAGGAGAAGCCAAAAACCCACTCTCCGGCTTTTGCCAGGCATGCTCGCTATAGTGGAAGCCGAGTTGCGGGATAGATTCTGTGTTGCAGGCTTCTCCTTTCTTCCAGGCCGGGCGGATGGGCGCCTATCCCCTGGGCTCAGGCTGCTATCACTTCTCGGTGTGGGCGCCCTTGGTTGAGCAGGTGGAGCTGAAGCTGCTCAGCCCTGTCCAATGTTGCTTTACTCTAGTGCGGGATGAGCAGGGCTATTGGCAGGGGGAGGTGGACGGGATCCCACCTGGGCCAGTGGACTACCTCTACCGCCTGCACACCCAGGCAGGGGTAGTGGAGCGGCCGGATCCCGCTTCCCGCTGCCAGCCCTACGGCGTCCACGGCCCTTCGCGGGTGGTGGATCCCCGCTTCGACTGGCAGGATCAGGGGTGGAAGGGGATCCCCCTGTCTCAGTGGATCCTCTACGAGCTGCATGTAGGCACCTTTACCCTCGAGGGCACCTTTGCTGCTCTGATCCCTCGCCTGCCGGAATTGGTAGAGTTGGGGGTGAATGTGCTGGAGCTGATGCCGGTGGCCCAATGCCCGGGGGGACGCAACTGGGGCTACGACGGTGTTTATCCCTACGCGGTGCAGACCGCCTATGGGGGAGCTGAAGATCTGAAAGCCCTGGTGAACGCCTGCCACCAACTGGGCTTGGCCGTCATCTTGGATGTGGTCTACAACCACCTGGGGCCGGAGGGGAACTACCTGCGGGATTTTGGCCCCTACTTCACCGACAAGTACCACACCCCTTGGGGGGATGCCCTCAACTTCGACGACCGCTATTCTGACGGCGTGCGAGAGTTTTTCCTACAAAACGCCGAGTACTGGCTGGAGGAGTTTCATCTCGATGGGCTGCGGCTGGACGCGGTGCATGCCATCTACGACTTCAGCGCCTACCCCTTCTTGCAGGAATTGGCAGAGCAGGTGGATGCCCTAGAAGCTCGCACTGGCCGGCCCAGGGTTCTCATTGCCGAAAGCGACCTCAACGATGTCCGCCTCATCACCCCCCGAGAGCAAGGGGGCTACGGGCTAGATGCCCAGTGGTGCGATGACTTCCACCACTCACTTCACACCCTGCTTACCGGGGAAAAGACAGGCTACTACCAGGATTTTGGCGAATTGGAGCACCTGGCCAAGGCTTACCGGGAGAGCTACGTTTATTCTGGCCAGTACTCCTGCTACCGCGCCAGGCGTCACGGCAACTCCGCTGTTGGGCGACCGGGATCCCAATTTGTTGTCTGCATTCAAAACCACGACCAGGTGGGCAACCGCAGGCTGGGAGAGCGCCTTAGCCAGCTCACCTCTTTCGAGGGCCTCAAATTGGCTGCCGCTGCCCTGCTGCTAGCTCCCATGCTGCCGCTGCTATTTATGGGGGAAGAGTATGGGGAAGTGGCGCCATTTCTGTATTTTGTCAGCCACGGGGATCCCGACCTGGTGGAAGCGGTGCGCCAAGGACGCCGCCGCGAGTTCAGCGCCTTTGCCTGGCAGGGAGAGCCCCCGGATCCCCAAGCTGAGGAGACTTTCCTGCGCTCCAAGCTCAATTGGGACTTGAAAAAAGCCGGTCACCACCAGGTTCTCTGGAAGTGGTACCAGGCCCTGATCCGGCTGCGCAAAACCCAACCGGCTCTCCAGCACTTGGAGCGGGATGGAGTGGAAGTGGAGCTCTTTTCCAACTCTGGCCTTGCCCTGCACCGCCGCCAGGGATCCCAGTCTTTGCTTGCCCTTTTCAACTTCAGCCCCAATCAGGCGGTCACCTATGCCCATTGGCCCGGCGGCACCTGGGAGAAGCTTTTGGATAGCCACGAGGCCCAGTGGTTGGGAAAGGGATCCCAACTGCCGGCAGAAAGCCAAGGGGATCCGGTTGAAGTACTGGGCTATGGGGTGGGCCTCTATGGTGCTTTGCACCGCTAACGCAGATGGCTGCGGCCAGAAGGGAAATCTCGACCGCTCCAGACCTGGCAAACGGAAACGGTCTAGCCGATCTTCGCGCCGCGGAAATAGAGGGAGTCAGGCAAGGGCCTGCGGGCGAGGCTGGGATTTCGGGAAGGTTCGCTCACCGGTTGGCCGCGATAGATCAGCTTGGGCTTGGCAGGGTTGCCCGTAGGAGCAGCCTCTGGTTGGGACTGCACGGGTACGCCCGGCGACAGTTGAGCCCACACTTCCGCGTGATTCTCAAACTGCACCACAATGCTAAGAAATCCCCTTTCAATGTCGGCGCGACAGGCAGATATCGCGTCTTGGGCGCGTTTGTACACTTGCCGAGGGGCGTAGAAGTGATTCTGAAACTTGATTACCTCCACCAAACCCTGAGGAGTCGAAGCCCAGAAGCCACTGTCTGCATCGCTGTAGTCGAGAATAACCATGGCTAACTCCTACACTGACGAGTGGATGGATAAAGATCCCAACTCTTCCACTATGGATATCAAACGTCATGAAACGTAATAACGTAATGGTGAGCTTGATCACATTGAATCACATTGACAATGTTTCGATATCTCTTGAGTGTCTTGATTGCAGCTATATGGAAATAACTTGTAATCTTGACCGCAGCCGTAGCGCCAAGCCTCGCGGCGCCGCTTCCAGAAGTAGTCCTGGGGGTTGGTTTCCGGCTCCGGGCGATCTGTTAGCCTTTGCAGCAGCTCGTAGAGGCCAAGGGCGCCAAAGTGGCCCGCCCATGCCACCAGCTCCGGCAACCCCAACCGAGGCAAAAGTCTGGCTACCAAGCTGGGATCCCGACGCGTCACCCCCCACAGGGCCTGGGCCAAGCCGCCAAACTGCACCACATCCTGCAAAAAGGGCTGCACCACCTGGGGGCCAGCGGCAACCATGGCCGCAAACACCCTGCTCAACAGGCGGTTAATGCTATTGGGATCCCAACTTTTGTTCTGCAGAGGGGGAATCATGGCCTTCTGAAATAGCCAGGTCACGGCCAAGTTGGGCTGGTAGGGTTGCAGCAGGGCCAGGGCTGCCTGGTTCAACTGCCGTTGCGCCAGGGCCTCGTGGATCCCCTGCTGTAGGCGATCCAGGTGGCGCAACATGGCGCCAAAGCCGCCAAAGCTTAGAGGCGACTGGCTGCCACTGCTATCCCCCACCGCCAATAGGCGATCCCAGGGCAGTTGCAGCGGGCTGCGGCGGTAGGCGGGGAAAACGCCACATAGCTTGCGCACCCAGCGGATCTGGGCCAGCTCCACCCCCTGGTAGGCTGGCAGCAGCCGGCAGTAATCCCGCCAGAGCTGCTCTAGACTAGGCCGCCGGGGATCCTGGTCGCAGTAGGTAAAAAGATAGGTGGTGCGCCCATCGCGGGCAGGGAAAGCTTCCCAAAAGGGCTGGTAGCCGTTCTGGGCTGGGGTAAAGCTGTAGAAGAGATCTCCCGTGGGTTGGTCGGGCAGCCCCTGGGCACAGGATCCCACCACCAGACAGACGCTATCTGGCGGCTGCCCTTGGCGAGCCTGGGCCGCGATGGGCGAGCGGTGCCCCATGGCATCCACCAGCAGTTGAGCACGGATCTGTCCCTTGGTGGTCTGGAGGCAGATCCCATCGGGGTGAACGGTGGCACTTTGAAAGGCAGTCTGCTCCCACACTTGGCCCCCCCAGGCCAGGAAATGCTGCTTGAGGAACTCCAGGAGGCTGACTGGATCCACGCCCACATTCAGCACTCCCTCCACCCACCAGTGGGGGCCCTCCCCAAAGCCAATCCGCCCCCTCGGGTAGTGGGTAACCTGGACTGCCTCCCACTCGGGCGGGGTAAGCAGCTCCAGCTCTAACAACACCTGCAGCTCCCGGTGTGAGGTGTTCCACTCCTGCTCCCGCCCCCGCAGGATCCCGCGCTCCAGCAGGATCACCCGCCAGCCCCGCTTGGCCAAAGCCGCTGCCAAGAAGATCCCCAGGGTGCCACCGGCAATGACAACATCCACCTCCCAGCTGCCCAAGCTCTGGGAAGCCTGCTGCACGACTGTCGGCGGTAACTCCCTCCGCCTCTGCCGCAGGGATCCCCACCAGCGATCCAAGGTGGGCAGGGCTTCTGGCGGGGGGACGAATTCAGCCATCGGCAGGAGGAACTTCACTCTAGACCAAGCCCCGACTTTTGAGGCGACGGTGAATCAAAACCAGCGTATCCACCTCGCCGACATTGCCCGGAAACAACACCACCGGCAGGTTGGGAAAGCGGGGATGGTCTGCCGGGGTGATCACCATCGAGATCCCTGGGTAAATTTGCCCCAGCAAACGCACTGCCGGCAAGTCGAGGCCAACGCTGAGGGTGTCGTTGGAGGTGATGCCGCCCTTGCTGATGAGATAGCCGATCCCTTCTGGCAGCCCCTGCACCACACCCATCAACAACCGCGAAACCTTCTGTCCAAAAGCCAGGCGCATTTCTACGGCGTCCTTTTCAAAAGTCAGTTCCTCTCGGCTGGTGTAGACCACCGGCGTCAGACCCTGCTCATAGGCGCTGTGAACTTGGGCCAGGATCCCAGGCAGCAGCTCCGCGTCGGGATCCAATAGTCGCCTCACCTCCACCTCGATGCCTTGGGTTTCAGGCTCCTGCAGAAGGCGGGCCAACTGCTGGCTGGACTTTTGCACATGGGATCCCACGATCACCACCCCCGGTTGAGAGGAGCGAACAAACTGCCCCATCTGTTCCGGGGGAACGGGTTGTGGCGGCAACTGGGCCAAAGCCGTCAAGAGGCTGGCGGCGCTGCGGAACAAAAAGCGCTTCCCCTGCTCTATAGCCGCCCAAACATCCTGGGCAAAGCGATCCAGATCCGCCTGGGTTTCTCCATCCACCACACAGCAGACATTCCCCTCCAGACTCAAAAGCCGCTCCAGACAGCCGGCGCGAATCTGCTCTAGGGTCAATCGCTCCACCTGCTCAGCCCGGATCCGCCCCTGGGTTTTCTCCTGCACATAGTCCGGCAAATAGCTGTGGTGGTAGCCAAACACCGCATCCCGAGCAAACTCCGTCTCATGCACCGGCACCCAGCGCTCCCCCACCCGTAGGTAGTGGACACTGTTGCGGGTGATGCGCCCTCCCTCAAAAAAGGCCGGCACCAGAAAATGGGCATCAAAAGGCCCCAGCTCTGCTGCCATCACATCCGTTTCCAGGGGGTAATGCCCCCGCAAAGTCGAGTCGGAGCGGCTGACGAAAATAGCCTGCTCACATCCCAGCTCCGCCATCACCTCCTTCAACGCCCCACATACCGACCGCGTCACCTCCGCTGCCTTCGCCGGGGGCAAAGCCCGAGTATTGGTGAGGATGAAGCGAATCGGCGAACGATCCTGCAACCCCAGCTTCAAAGTCTGCGGATCCCAGCGGGTGAGGAGCAGGCAACTGTGAACGGTTTGGGATCCGGTGGGATCATCGTCCAACACAACGATAGGGGGGAGAGCCATGAGACCGTCTCAATGACAAAGCAACCCGAGAACTCCGGACAGACGAATCCCCCTCAGAGGGCAACCGCTGTTCTCATCTTCGCCTAAGTTGGCCATCTTCCCTGCCCCTATTCCAGGCGAAGTTTGCCATGATTGAGATCAACTGGCTCTGTTGAATCCAAAACGACTGCAGACATTTCCCCCCTGCCCACATTCATGGGAGAAAGCCATGGGGCAAGCCGAGCTGCAACTTCACATCAAACGGGTACAGCAGGACGTGCTGCGCATGGGGGCGCTGGTGGAAAAGTCGGTGGTCTTGGCCCAGCAGGCCCTGTTTGAACAGAACTTGGCCGCCGCCGAACAGGTGATCGCCCAAGACAAGCAAATTGACCGTTTTTATCGTCAAATCGAGAAAGACTGTATTAATTTGATTGCCTTGCGCTCCCCGGTGGCGCGGGATCTGCGCTGGATCAGTACCCTGATGCAACTGGTACGCGATCTGGAGCGGATTGGCGACTACGCCAAAGATTTGGCCGAAGTGGCCCTGCGCTTGGTCATGTACCCGCCGCCCCCGGAGCTGGGCCGCATTCGCGTGATGATGCAGCGCTGCCAGAAAATGCTCAGCCACAGCCTGGTGGCCCTGACGGAATTGGACGCCGACCTGGGCCGACAACTGAAGCGGGAAGACGACGCCGTTGATGAAGATTACACTAACCTTTACAATACGTTGGCGCAGCAGTCTGACATTCGCGGATCGGTCGAGCCTATCCTGTTGATGTTGCTGGCGATCCGTTACCTGGAGCGTCTGGCCGACCACAGCACCAACATCGGCCAGCGGGTAGCTTTTATCGTCACCGGCCAGCGTGACTAACGCCAACGGGTTGGGTCTTGCGATGTCTTAACCCCTCTTTTTCTTTTTTGCCAATACCCAAAATGGACTTCTCTCGAATTTTTCAGCATTTTCTCTCTCAGCCTCCCGAGCAATTGACCGACAAAGATACTCTTCTTGCTCTCTTGCAGTCCCCCGATCCAGAAGCGCCGGAAATGCTCGAGATTGCCCTAGATGGCCTGGTGCGGGCCGGGTTTCTGGAACGACTAGGGGATCCCCCTCGCTATCGGCGCAAGCCGGACGAATCTTTGGTGGTGGGGCGTTTGCGCTGTTCCAGCAAAGGCTTCTGCTTCGCCATTCGGGACGAGCCGGGGGTAGAGGATGTGTACATCCACGGCAGCAACCTCAGCGGCGCCTGGAATGGGGATCAGGTGTTGGCGCGGGTCACCAAAGATGGCAACCGTCGCCGCAGCCCTGAGGGAGAGGTGGTGGCCGTTGTGGAGCGGGCCAATTCTGCCCTGGTGGGTCGCCTCAAACAGACGGAACAGGGTTTTCGGGTTGTGCCCTTGGATGACCGGCTGCTGTTCGAGCTGGCCCTGACGGAGGGATCCCCTGTCGAGCTGGCAGAGGGGCGGGTGGCCTATGTGGAGGTGGATCGCTACCCGCTGGGGGATCTGCCCCCAACCGGAACCATTCGCAAAATCTTGGGCGACGGCCCAGAGGCCTCCATCGATGCAGATTTGGTCTGTTGCAAGTACGACCTACCGCAGGAGTTTCCCGCTCCAGTGTTGGAGGCAGCAGCAGCTCTGCCCAAAAAGCTCAGCCGCTCTGACCAAAAGGGCCGCCGCGATCTGCGCGATTGGTTTTGCATCACTTTGGAGCCTTTGGATCTGCAGCATCCCCACGGCTTGGAACCCAACGTGGCTGTTTCCTTGCAGCGGCAAGAGAATGACCACTGGCTGCTGGGGATCCACATTGCTGACGTGGCCCATTGGCTGGATCCCGACCACCCCTTGGAGCAAGAGGCTCAGCAGCGGACGGCCACCGTCTACCTCGATACGATGGTGCTGCCTCTCTTTCCGCCGGAGGTGCACAACCGCCTGGCTCTGTTGCCACAGCAGGAGCGCTTGGCCTATTCACTGCTAGTGACCCTCGACCCAGAAGGGGTGGTACAAAACTTCGAGATTTACCCCAGCCTGGTGCAATCGCGGGCTCACCTGTCCTATGGTCAGGTGCAGGCTCTTTTGGCCACCACCGCCGACTTGGGCCCCGACGAAGAAGTGCCGGAGTTGATGGCCCTGCTGCAAAACCTGCTGCGCCTTAGCCAGATCCTACGGGCCAAACGTCACCAGGCGGGGGGATTTGACCTGCCCCTGTTGGATTTGCTCACTCCCCACTCTGCCGATGAAAGCGGCTACGGCCCCCTCTTGATCAGCGATCGCCTCGGCGCCCATGCCCTGATGACGGAAATTCTCCTGCTGGCCAACCAAATCCTGGGCCACCATTTGCGCCAGTTGGGGATCCCTTCTTTGGCCCGCGTGCAGCCTGCCCCTGCCGCCGAGGCCCTGCAGAGCTTTTTGCGCCTGGCCAATGCCATGAAGCTGGATCTGAATTTGCAAGATCCCGCTGTCGTAACTCTGGCGGACTGGCAGCGGATTTGTGCCCGCATCACCGCTCCCGATGTGTTGGCCTCTGGCGCGAGCCCGGCCTTGGTGGCGCAGATGCTGGCCACCTTGCCCCCGGTCGAGTATCGTCTCCAGCCTCTGGAAGAGCAACTCGGCCATTTTGGGTTGGGCCTCAAAGAACCCTACGCCACCTTCACGGCCCCCTTGCGCCGCTATGCCGACTTGCTCAATTTGCGTGCCCTGCACCTGGCCCTGAGCAAAGGACGCGAGCGCCGCAGCTCTCGCTCCAAAACTGTGGTGGATCTGCACGGCCCCAGCGGCTACGGCCAAATCGACTGGCAAGTGTTGCCGCCCAAGGTGCAGGAGGAATGGCAGGCGTTTCTCCAGGCGCAACTGCCCAAAATTCAGGAGGGGTACCGGATCCGGCAGCAGGCGGAGCGGGAGCTGATGGGCCTGAAGCGCTCTGAGTTCATGCAAAAGCACCTGGGAGAGGTGTTCCCCGGCCTAATCATCGGCGTCCAGAACTACGGCTTTTTTGTCCAGGTGGATCCCATCTTGGCGGAAGGCTTGGTGCGGGTCAGCACCCTGAAAAACGATTGGTACGAGTACCGCAGCCGTCAGCAGGCGCTGGTGGGACGCAAGAGTCGGCGCCAGTTTCGCCTGGGGGATCGGGTGGAGGTGCAGATTAAGAACGTGGATTACTACCGCCAACAAATTGACCTGGCGGTAA
Organism: Synechococcus sp. R5-15; assembly: GCF_047462035.1. Classification (NCBI taxonomy): domain Bacteria; kingdom Bacillati; phylum Cyanobacteriota; class Cyanophyceae; order Synechococcales; family Synechococcaceae; genus Synechococcus; species Synechococcus sp. R5-15. The sequence continues at coordinate 8,669 of NZ_JANSIK010000079.1, forward strand.
TCGGGGAAGGCCGTCCCTACGAAGAAGAAGAATAAGGCGGGGATCCCTCCATGGATCGCAGCTGGAGAGGACGGTTGTTGCGAACTCTGGCTCTGGCAAAATAGGCGATACCTAGATCAGGAAGATCCTACCGGAGCTTCCGGCACCCAGCTCTACTGCCCCGAAAGAGTCCAGGGTGCTCCCTGTGTCTGTATTGCCTTCCTATACTGAGTAGCAAAGCTCTGCCGAACTCCTATGCAGCCCACCAATCCCAACCAATTTACCGAAAAAGCTTGGAGCGCCATTGTCCAATCCCAAGATGTGGCCCGGCGGCACCAGCAGCAACAGTTGGAAACCGAGCATTTGCTGATCTCCCTTCTGGATCAAGAGGGGGGGCTCACCCAAACCCTCCTGCAACGGGCAGGTATCGATCCGAGGCTGGTGCGGGATAAAGTGGAAAGCTTCATCAACCAGCAGCCCAAGTTGGCGCGGGTGGATCAGCTCTACTTGGGTCGCGGCCTGGAAACCACCCTGGATCGAGCCGAGGAGTTTCGCAAAGAGTACGGCGATGATTTCATCTCGGTGGAGCACTTGTTTTTGGGATCCCTGCAAGATGAGCGGGTGGGCAAGCGGGTCTTGGCACCCCTGGGCCTGACGGTAGAGCGCCTCAAACCGGTCATCAAAGAGGTGCGAGGCAAACAGCGGGTCACCGACAAAAACCCCGAATCCCGCTACGAAGCCCTGGAGCGCTATGGCCGCGATCTCACCCAGGCGGCCCGCGAAGGGAAGCTGGACCCGGTGATCGGGCGAGATGACGAGATCCGCCGCGTCATTCAGGTGCTCTCCCGCCGCACCAAAAACAACCCCGTCCTCATCGGCGAACCCGGCGTGGGGAAAACAGCCATTGTGGAGGGCCTAGCCCAGCGCATCAACCGGGGAGATGTGCCGGAGTCTCTGAAAAACCGGCGAGTCATTGCTCTGGACATGGGCGCTCTCATTGCCGGGGCCAAGTACCGCGGGGAATTTGAAGACCGCCTCAAAGCTGTGCTCAAAGAGGTCACTGAATCCGAAGGCCAGATCATCCTCTTCATCGACGAGTTGCACACCGTTGTCGGCGCCGGGGCCGGCGAAGGGGCCATGGATGCCGGCAACTTGCTCAAACCCATGCTGGCGCGGGGCGAGTTGCGCTGTATCGGCGCCACCACCCTGGATGAATACCGCAAGCACATCGAAAAAGATGCGGCCCTAGAACGCCGCTTTCAGCCGGTGTACGTGGATCAGCCTTCGGTGGAAGATACCATCTCCATCCTGCGCGGCCTCAAAGAGCGCTACGAGCTGCACCATGGGGTCAAAATCAGCGACTCCGCCTTGGTGGCGGCAGCGGTGCTCTCCAACCGCTACATCTCCGAGCGCTTCCTGCCCGACAAAGCCATCGACCTGGTGGACGAGGCGGCGGCCAAGCTGAAGATGGAGATCACCTCCAAGCCCGTCGAGCTGGACGAGATCGACCGGCGCATCATGCAACTGCAGATGGAGGAGCTCTCCCTGAAAAAAGAAGATGATGCTGCCTCTAGAGATCGCCTCAGCAAAATTGAGCAGGAGCTGGCCAACCTGACGGAGCGACAACGGGAGTTGAATGCTCGCTGGCAATTTGAAAAAGAGGCTATCGAACGCCTGCAAAGCCTTAAAGCCGAGCGGGACGCCGTCAAGCTTCAAATCGAACAGGCTGAACAAAAATATGACCTCAACCGCGCTGCCGAGCTCAAGTACGGCAAGCTGATGGAATTGGAGCGGCAAATCCAAGAGCAGGAGGCTCACCTGGCCAAGCTGCAGACCAACGGCGAGCCGCTGCTGCGGGAGCAAGTGACTCCTGAAGATATCGCTGAGATCGTCTCCCGCTGGACCGGGATCCCAGTCACCAGCCTGATGGAGTCGGAAAAGCAGAAGCTGCTGCGCCTGGAAGCCCATTTGCACCAGCGGGTGGTGGGCCAAGACGAGGCGGTAGCCGCCGTAGCGGCAGCCATTCGGCGCGCCCGGGCCGGCATGAAGGATCCCAATCGCCCCATCGGCTCGTTCTTGTTCATGGGGCCCACTGGCGTGGGGAAAACCGAGCTGGCCCGTGCTTTGGCGGAGTTCCTCTTCGACACTTCCGAGGCGATGGTGCGCATCGACATGTCCGAGTACATGGAGAAGCACTCGGTCTCTCGTCTAATCGGAGCTCCTCCAGGCTACGTGGGCTACGAAGAAGGCGGGCAGCTCTCCGAGGCGGTGCGGCGACGCCCCTACTCGGTGGTGCTGTTTGACGAGGTGGAAAAAGCCCACCCGGATGTCTTCAACATCCTGCTGCAGGTGCTGGACGATGGCCGCATCACCGACTCCCAAGGGCGGACAGTGGACTTCAAAAACACCATCATCATCATGACCAGCAACATCGGCAGCGACCTCATCCTGGAAATTGGGGCCGATGAAAGCCGCTACGAGGAGATGAAAACTCAGGTGCTGGCCATGCTGCGGCACCACTTCCGACCGGAGTTTTTAAACCGGGTGGACGAGCTGATCATCTTCCACGCCCTCACCAAAGAGCAAATTCGCCAGATTGTCGGCCTGCAAATGCAGCGGGTGGAAAAGCTGCTGGCAGATCAGCAAATCGAGATCCTGCTCACCGAAGAAGCCAAGGACTACCTGGCAGAGGTGGGCTACGACCCAGTGTTCGGGGCCCGTCCCCTGAAGCGGGTGATCCAGCGGGAGATCGAAAATCCCATTGCCACCAAGCTGCTGGAAAACGAGTTCCTACCCGGCGACCGCATTTTGGTGGATGTAGCCAACGAGCGGTTGATCTTCCGCAAGATCGGCTCTCAGCCCAGCCAAGAGCCGCCGGCGGCTGTGGCCGTCAGCTAAGTCGGGGTCCTTCCGTCAAAGCGTAATCACTTGGTCAGGTGGGTTGTCCTTCAAGGCCTCGTAGAGGTCAGGGAAACAGCCCACCTGCACTCCTTTGACGACGTTTTTGGGAACGCACCGAGCTGGCTCTCTGCGCCCGCGTCCTTGAGCGTCGCACCAGCGGGGTTCCCCTTCGGCTAGGTTGCGCTCCAGAGCGCACATGTCACACATCATCAGCAGGATGTTTTGCTCTTGGGCAACTTTGGCCAAGCGCTCGCCAATGGGATCCCCCTGCCGCAAAACAAAGCAGTTGTCGTCGAAAAAGAACATGCCCACCACCTGCGCTCCATGCACCCCTGCTTCTAGCTGGGGCAGGATCATCTGGCCCAACTTATAGGTGCCGCAGCGAGGGTGAGTGAACACGTAGGCAACTTTCATGAGGCCCCCTTGCCGTTTTCAATTTTGATTATCAGTAATTATCAATTATCATTTTCAGAGTAACACGAGTTTCTGGGCCAGAGTTGCCGGACCCAGCAGGCCGAGGTGTGTGGTGATCGGCAAACCAGCCTGAGACCGTTCCTGATGCTTTTGCGCCATCCCGCCCTCAGGCCTGGCTTCTCTCCCACAAAGGGAGAGGGAAGCTAGGATAGGCTACTGCGCCACTTCTGTCCTGCTGCTATCGGAAGCCCTTGCGGGATAGCAGGGATCCCTGGCTAGCGCTGAAACTGAAGAGCCTTTCCCCGCACCGAGGGATCCACCTGGCCGTTTTGAAAGGCAATCTGTCCGCCCACGATCGTGACTAGGGGCCAGCCCACCAATTCCCAGCCCTCGAAGGGACTCCAGCCGCATTTGGTCAGCAGCTCTTCCCGCCGCACCGGTTTGGGTGTGTGGCGATCCACCAGCACCAGGTCGGCGTCGTAGCCCACCTGCAGCCGCCCTTTGTTGGGGATCCGGTAGAGGCGGGCCGGCGCCTCACACATCCACTGCACCACCTGCGCCAGCGTGCAGCGGCCCTGCTGCGCTGCAGTCAGCATCAGGGGCAAGGCCGTCTCTACTCCCGGCATACCCGAGGGGGAGTGGGGGTAGGGCTGAGCCTTTTCTTCCAGAGTATGGGGGGCATGGTCAGTGGCAATGCAATCCAGGATCCCGTCCTGCAGCCCCTGCCACAGTTGCTCCGAATTGGGGGGATCCCGCAGGGGGGGGTTCATCTGGGCCAGGGATCCCAGCCGGGCGTAATCGGCGGTGCTGAGCAGCAGGTGCTGAGGGGTCACTTCTGCCGTCACCCAGGCCGGCTTGTGCTGGCGCAGCAGTTCCACCTCTAGGCCGGTGGAGAGGTGCAAAATGTGCAGCCGATGGCGGTAGCGGGTGGCCAAGTCCAAAGCCCGCCGTGAGGCGATCAGGGCCGATTCCTCGTCCTGAATTTGCGAGTGAACGGCTACATCTGTGCGTCCGGCAAACAGGGCCTTACGGGCTTTGATGCGAGACAGATCTTCAGCATGGACGGCAATTAAGAAGTTGGGATCCGTTTCCCCGAAAATCCGCTCCAGCGCCGCCTGATCATCCACCAACAGGGGCCCATGCATGGATCCCATGAAGATTTTGATGCCACAGGCTCCCTGCACCGTTTGCAACTCTTCTAAGTTATCGGCAGTGGCCCCGATGAAAAAGCCGTAATTGACCACACACTTGCTGCCTGCACGGGCCAACTTGTCATCCAGCGTCGCTTGGTCAATCGTCAGCGGGTCGGTGTTGGGCATCTCCAAAAAGCTGGTCACCCCGCCCCGGGCACAGGCCCAGGATCCCGTCTGCAGGTCTTCTTTGTGCTCTCGGCCCGGCTCGCGGAAGTGAACTTGCGGATCGATCACCCCCGGCATCAAGGTATGGCCCTCGGCGTCGATGACCTTGGCCACCCCTTCTGGCGAGAGGTTTTGGCCGATTTGGGCAATGCGCCCCTCCCGCACCAGCACATCCCCCCGCCAGGGATCCCCTTCCGGCACCAGCAGCTCAGCATTTCGGATCAGCAAATCGCCAGACAAAGCTCCGCCCTCCCTCAAAGGCGCTCTCAAGATAAAGACTATTGACTTGGCTCCGCCAGCACAACCGCATCTGGATCCACTGACAGATGGGCGATCAGCCGATCCACCAACCGCGAGAGGGTTGCCTGTTCTTCTGGGCTGAGACAGCCGTAGGTTTGCTCCCGCAACTGCCAAATCAGAGGGGGTAAAACGTCTTTCAGCTCCTCCCCTGCAGGTGTGAGGTAGACCCGCCAAATCCGCCGATCCTCAGGATCCCGCTGCCGCCGGATCAGCTCCCGTTTTTCCATGCCATCCAACACCCCGGTCATGGTGCCCCCCAACTGCTGCAAGCGCTCACAAATAGTGGAAGTAGGGATCCCGTCTTCTTCCCAAAGGCAGCAGAGCACCACCCAATGGGAGATGGTTAGGCCAAAAGGCTCTAAATAGGACTGGAACTTCCGCCGCACCAATTGAGACAACAGCCGAATGCGGTAGCCCAGGGAGTTGGGGGCGAGAATGTCATGCCACCGTTCTAGGAAAGCCTGTTTTTCCGATTGAACTCTTACTTTGGTTGGACTGTTTCCCATCGGCGGCCTGGAATGCTCGGAGTCTAAATCGCCCTATTTTATCTTTTACTCAGGAGAGAAGGAGCTTGCGATCCGTTCTGCACGAGTGTATGAGCCATCTCCCACCCTCTCCAGTACAGCCTAGCCCTTGCACAGCCAACGGACGATCTGCAGCCATTGCCGTTGCAAAGGATATCCATCAGGCAACACAGCATTTTCTGGCTTCGCATCAGGCTACAGCCGAGTGGGATCCCTGACAAGCAAAAGATGGGCTTGCCTTGGCCGGAGTCGATAACGCTGGAAAAGGCTGGCACAGAGATTTGCCAAGGCAGTTCGGATGGCACTAGAGTAGCGTCAAGTCTTTTGCCAGCCCGTTGTCCTTTGCAAGTGTCTTTGTGAGGTCATCATGCCGCTTATCCCACAGGGGTTGCGCCCCCATCGTCGTCTCCTCTGGGCAGGGATCCCGTTGGCCGGTGCTTTGGCCTTGGGGGCCTGCTGGAGCAATCGCACGGGTGCCGAAGTCGAGTTTCCCACATCGGCTCAGAATCCTTTCCCCCCCATCCCCACTCCACCGCCGCCGCTGCCTTCCCCAAGTGGGACTCCGGGCCTTCCCCCCTGGTGGCCCCGCGCCCAATCGCCGCAGTGGGAAGATTCTCCTTACGCTTCGGTCTTGTCCGGCTTTTTGCAAGGATTGGCGGCCCAAGGGGGAGCGCTCTCTCAACAGGGGATCCTGCTCTGGACGCCGGAAGGGGAGCTGTTGGCGGAGCATGGGCTGGATCGACCTTTGCCGGTGGGAGCCTTGGATCAGTTGGCCATCAGCTTGATGGCCCTGGAGACTTGGGGTTACGAGCATCGCTTTGAGACCCGCTTCTACACCACAGGCCATCGGTTGGGCCATCGCTTGACGGGAGATTTGATCCTGGTGGGTGGCGGGGATCCCTACTTCACGGAAGCGAATGTGGCAGAGCTGGCCCACCATTTGCATAGCCTCAACATTCGCCAGATCGACGGGGATGTGAAGGTGTTGTCCCCCTTCCACCTGCTGGGCCAACCCGATCCTTTGGCCGGTGCTCGGCGTTTGGCAGAGCTCCTCAGCGATACGCAACAGCCCCACCCGGTTGCCATTCGCGGCTCGGTGTCAACCCTGACAGCCCTGCCCGCGGACGCCCACTGCCTGGCCAGCTACACCTCGCTACGGCTGGGATCCCTGTTGCAGATCCTCAATGGCAGCAACGACCGAGCCATGGCAGAAGCCCTGTTGGCGGAACTGGGGGGCGAAACAGCCCTGCTGGAGTACCTGCGGCAGCGGTTGGTGGCTCAGCCCATTTCCCGCCTGGATTCCCAAATGGCCCCCGCCGAGCAAGACATTCGCCTGGGGCAAAGAGGGCGAGCGCTGTACCTTTCCCCCCGCGCCCTAGCTCATCTCTGGGAACACCTGGTAGATTTCACAGATGGGGATCCGACTCGGATCTTGCCCAGAGCGGGCACTGGCCACAGCACCCTGCGGGCGCGCACCTTGCCCCCAGGCACGGCTGCTCAGGTGGGATCCGCTGCGGATCGGCTGATGACGATGGGGCAGCTGCCGAATGGCATCCACTTTGTCCTGCTCAACCAAGGTCCTGACCTGGGCATTTTGCGCCAGCAACAGGATCAGTTTCTGCAGGATGTGGTGGCCATTTCTGAGCCTCTCCGCCGCTAATGCTGACCTCAATTCGAACTTAATTTGAGATACAGCTCTCCCCCCCCTTTCCCCATAGGAGGCGGAAGCTCAAGACCCCAGAGCCCCACAGGTTAGGAACAGGGTCAATTCATTTAAGAATGAGACGGCCCTGCAGCTAAGAAGGCATGGAGGTAGACCTCAGGAGGAAGCTTAGACCTGAGAGAGAGTCATAGGGTATGTCCAGGAAGGGAGCAGTTGCACGGATGAACAAGGTTAGTCGTGCAACAGTTTATCGCTGGCTGAACCGAGAAGACCTGAGGCCGACAAAAGTCAAGACCCGCAAGCGCAAGATAGACTCGGCTGCCCTGCAGCAAGACGGAGACCAGTACCCAGAAGCTCGACTGAAGGATAGAGCCCGGTCTGGCGTCCAACCCGTCCTGCCAGCGGGACGGAGTCCTCGCGCCATTGACTGTGCTCTTGAGAATGAGAAGGTGAAAGTAGCACAAAAAAAGAGTTATGGTCATTTCAATTAAACCAGGAGACTGCGCCCACACCTAAAACTTTGAATGCACGGGGCCATAGGGCTTTTCTCAATGGCCCAGGCAATGGCTCAGGCGTCTCACCCTAACCTGAAATGACTACCCGAAATGACCATAAGTACCTGTTTTTCTCCGACAATTGACTTTTGCTGCTGATGCAAACTCTTTGGCAGACCATCGCCCAGCACCTTTCAGAAGCAACAGGGGATCCCATCCAGCCCCTACAGTATCGTTCTGTGGGCGGAGGCAGCATCAACGCCACCTATCGGTTTTCCTGCGCTTCCCAAAGCCCTCTTGCAGAAGGGGTAAAAGACTACTTCGTCAAATTGGCCCGTGGGGGAGAAAGGGCGCTGGAGATGTTTGCAGCGGAAGCTGCGGGCTTGCAAACCCTAGCGGCTGCCCAGGCCATTCGCGTGCCCCAGCCCATCATCTGGGGATCCGTAGGAGAGCAGGCTTACTTGGTGCTGGAATACCTGGAGCTAACCTCGCCCCGTCCGCAGACTGCGGGTTTATTGGGATCCCAGTTGGCCCAGTTGCACCGCACCCTATCCCCCAACGGCAGCTACGGCTGGGAGCGCGACAACACCATCGGCTCCACGCCGCAGATCAACAGTTGGCGGCAGAGCTGGCTGGACTTCTACCGGGATCAACGGCTGCTCTACCAGGTCAGGCTGGCTTGTCAGCGAGGCTACCGGGGTGAGTGGGTGGCTCACGCAGAGCGGGTGATGGCGGAGCTAGAAGCTTTTTTTCAGGATTACAGGCCAGAACCCGCTCTGTTGCATGGAGATCTGTGGGGCGGCAACTACGGGGCCTTGGCCGATGGATCCCCAGTGATTTTCGATCCGGCCACCTACTACGGGGATCGGGAGACAGATCTGGCGATGACAGAATTGTTTGGGGGCTTTCCAGCCGAGTTCTATCGGGCTTATCAGCAGGCCTACCCCTTGGACGAGGGGTATCCCCACCGCAAGCCCCTCTACCAGCTCTACCACTGGCTCAACCATCTCAACCTGTTTGGAGAGGGCTACCTGGCCTCGGTGCAGCGGGCTTTGCGGCAATGTCTGCGCTTCCTTGGATAATAGGTTGCATGTCCATTCCCAAGCTCCCGAGGGGCCGGGAGTGAGGGTTCCAAGCGTGTCTGGATTGGCCAGCTAGGAGGTCTTCTCCGGCGACGACTCCCCTGCCATAACCACAGCCCCCATGTCCCCCAACAGGCGGGACTGGTTGCGCAATACCCCCAGCAAATTAAGCCGGTTGGCCCGCCGACCAGGATCCGGATCCATCACCAAAACGGCTTCAAAAAACTGAGCTACCTGAGGGGCTGCTGCTTGCAGAGCTTCCACCAAGGGGACAAAGTCTCCCTGAAGGGCTGGCTCCACCCCCAGGCGATAGACCTTCTGGCAAGCCTCGTACAACTCCCTTTCTGCCGCCTCCTGCAACTGGTCGGGATCCACGGCAGCTGCTGGATCTGTTACACCGTAGTCCAAGTCCCCTTGGGCTGCCAGGCGGGCGCAGCGATTGAGGGTGGGATAGAGATCCGCCAATTCCCCGGTGGCCCGCAGGTGTTGCAGGTACTCCGCCCGCAGCAAAGTCAAGGGCAGGTTGCCCAGGGCCCGCATGGTGAGCTCGGCCTTCTGGGGATCCTCGGTTTTGACGGACTCTGGATCCCCCACCACAGCCCTGACCAGGTCGTAATCAATCCGCTTTTCCTCCTGCAAAAGGGTCTGTATCCGTTGGGCCAAAAACTCCTGCAAGGCTCGCAAGGTGTGGACATCGCCAAAGGCATAGTCCTGCACCACACTCTGCAACAGGGAGTTAAAGTCAAAAGTCCAGCCGGCATCCCAGGCAACCAGCACCAGGCTGTTGGCGGCCCGCCGCAGGGCAAAGCGATCCGAGGAGCCGGTGGGGATCCGCCCCAAGCGAAACATGCCCACCAAGGTATCCAGGCGATCTGCCCAGCCCACCACCCGCCCCGTCAGTGCTGTGGGCAAAGCGTCCCCCGCTCCCAAAGGCCAGTAGTGTTGCTCAATCCCCTCGGCTACCGCCTCCGGTTCCCCATCCTGCCGAGCGTAGTCGGCCCCCATGATCCCCTGCAGCTCGGGGAATTCGTACACCATTTGGGTAACCAGATCCGCCTTGCACAGGTAAGCCGTGCGCTCCACCAGCGCTTGTTCCTGGGGATCCAAGTTCAAGGCAGCAGCAATGAGGCGGCTGATGTGGCGGATGCGCTCCACCTTGTCCCGCATGGATCCCAGCCCTTCGGCAAAAGTAACCGCCTGCAGGCGTTCCACCCGCTGCGCCAAGGGGATCCGCCGATCCTCCTCGTAGAAAAAGCGGGCATCCGCCAGGCGCGCCCGTACCACCCGGCTGTTGCCTGCCCCGATCCGCTCCGATTGCCGGGGGTCGCCGTTGGAGATGGTGATGAAATAGGGCAGCAATTTTCTGGGATCCCGGCCATCCCGTACCGGGAAATAGCGTTGGTGGATGATCATCACCGTCTCGATCACCGCCGGCGGCAGGCGCAAAAATTCCGGCTCAAAACGCCCCAAAACCGCCGTCGGCCACTCCACCAACTGCACCACCTCCCGCAGCAGAGGGGCAGGGATCTGCGCTTCCCCATTCACCTGCCTGGCCAGCTTGGTTACCTCGGCCTGAATGTACGCTTCCCGCACTGCCGGATCGGGGCTGACCCCGGCCTCTTGCATTTGCTGAACGTAGCTCTCGGCCCGCTCCAGGACAACCTGCTGGGATCCCAAAACGCGGTGCCCCCGGCTCACCCGCCCCGCCACCAAGCCCGGCATGGAATTGTCCTCGTGGGTCGGCAGCAGCAAAGGCAGCACCTGATCATCCCAAAGGGAGACCAGCCAGCGGATGGGGCGCGGAAACTTCAGATCCCCGCAGGCCCAGCGCATCAGCCGTTCACCACTCAAGTTGGTAATCCAGGCGGGTGCCAGTTCCTGGAGCACAGCTGCTGTTGGCCGGCCTCGCACCCGCTGCACCGCAAACACAAAGGATCCCTTGCCCACTTGCCGGATTTCCAGGCTGCCGGGATCCACCCCTTGTTTTTGGGCAAATTTTTCCCCGGCAGGGGTGAGCTGGCCATCTTGGTAGGCGACCTGAACCGGCGGCCCCTTCACCTCCAAAGTGCGATCCGGCTGCTGGGTGGGCAACCCCTGCAACAGAACCGCCAGGCGGCGCGGCGTACCGAAAAGCTGCATCTGCTCCGCTTGCAAATGGGCCTCCGCCAAAGAGGCCGGGATCCCGGTTCGCCACTGCTCCAGAGCCGAATCCACAAAACTGGCCGGGAGTTCCTCACAGCCGACTTCTAGCAAATAGGCAACCATACTCCTGTGCTCCGCAGGGCACTATCCCCACTTCCTCAATCAACATAGTCTATGGCTCTGGGCCTCCCTTCTGGCTCACGACTGCTCCGAACCTGGGGTATCCCAGTTTACCAGGGGAGCCGGGGCGGAGTTGAGACAAGAGCTCCAGTCCGCCAGACAACACCCCAATGCCATCCCTGTCAAGTGGGCTCTGCGGCCGCCAGAACCCCATCTCCTTGGTGCAAGGGATAGGCCGAGTCCCGTGGCAAATGCACCACGATGATGGGAAGGCTGGGTCGGTTGCGGGCGATGGTCTCCGGCTCTCGGCCCAGGCGCGACCGGTTGCCGGTTTCGCTGGGAACCAATACCAACACATCTCCTGGCTGCAGCGCTTTGAAGGCTTCCGCCACCACCCCCCCCTGCACCCGCTGAACCGGCAAGTGGGCATAGCTTTCTGCCGGCAAGGCTGGGGAGCTTTTCCGCCCAGGTCGGGTTTGCACCAGCAGGATCTGCAAACCCGCTTTCAATTCGCCGGCCAGCGTCTGCGCCAGCCCAATGGTCTGCTGTAGGGATCCGGGAGAGACCTCCAGCTCCGGTGCAACCAAGAGGATGCGGCGCGCCGTCTCGATGGGTACCGGAAACCGCGTAATCAAGACTGGGATCCCCACCTGCCGCACCACCGCGTCAATGATGCTGCCGAAAAAGTTCTCCGCATAGGTGGAGTAGCCCTTCCAGCCCAGGATCACCAAGGTTGCCTGCCGTTCCGCCGCCGAGCGAATGATCCCTTTTTCCACCGAGTCATCCACCCGCCGGATCGGCTCCACTCGGGCCACGGCGCTGTGGGCCAGAGCTTCTGCGAAAGTCAGCAACTGCTCCTGCCGGGCCAGGGCTGCCGGCGAGATCCCGGCGCGGTCAGACAAAACATGCAGCGGCAGCAGCGTTCCCCCATCTTTTTTGGCCAAAATCAAAGCCAACTGTAACAGGTTCCTCTCAGTATCCGGGTTGGCCACCGGCACCAAGACGCGAGCTCCCCAATCCGGCTTGGGCAATTCAGTGGACTCTGCCGCCACTTCGGTGGGCTGCATTTGCTCTCCCCAGCGGGCCACAATCCAAGGCGAGGCAACACAGGTCACGAGGATCATGGCAATGATGCCGTTCACCGTCAGCTCATCCACCAACTTCACCTGAAAGGCCACCGTGATGGCCGCCAGGGTAGCCGCCGCCTGAGCCATCGACAGGCCGAACATAACCATAGCGCTGGCAAAGCGCCAGCCAAACAATTGGGCCGGGATCCAAGCGGCCAGAAACTTGCTCACCACCTCCGCTGCGATCATCACTCCGCCCACCAGCAGCGTGCGCGGCTCCCCCAAGAGAATACCGGGATTGATCAGCATCCCCACCGAGATCAAGAAGAAAGGCACAAACAGGGTGTTGCCGATAAACTGAATCCGGTTCATCAGGGGGCTGAGAGGCGGGATGATAGGGGTGATGGCCGTCCCGGCCAGAAAGGCTCCCACCACCGGCTCAATACCGATCAACCCCGCTCCGTAGGCCACCACAAACAAAGTGGCGATCACGAAAGTAAACTCTGCTCCCTCGTCGTGACCAAAGCGTTGAAAGAACCAACTGCCCAGCTTAGGCACCCCCCACAGGGTGGCAAAGGTGTAGAGGGCAATGGAAGGGATCAACGTCAGCCAAAAGCGCAGCGACAGCTCCCCTTGGTGGGCGCGCACCACCACCGCCAGCACCAACAAAGCCAGGACATTCGTGATAAGGGTGGCCCCCAAAGTTGCCGTCACCGTCTGCAGGCGCATCAGGCCCAACTTGGAGACGATCGGCAGGCCGATCAGGGTATGGGAGGCAAAACAAGAGGCCACCAGCACCGCCGCCAGAAAGCCATACCCAATGGCCAACATCGCTACTGTGCCGATGAGCATGGGCAACAGAAAGGTGAGCGCCCCGAAGAGGGTGGCCTTCCCGGCATTGAGCTTCAAATCTTCCAGACTGGTCTCCAGCCCCGCCATGAACATGAGAAACAACAGCCCCACCGTGCCCAGCAGGATGATGGTCTCGTCCCGCCGCAAGATGCCCAAGCCGTAGGGCCCCACCACCAGCCCAGCCAAGATTAACCCGATGATCCCCGGCAGGCGCAGCCGCTCAAACAGCAAGGGAGCCACCAGCATGATGGTCAGGATGATCAAAAACACCAGCACCGGATTCTCAACAGGGCCAATCATGGCTAGAGGGATCCCCGAAATTTGCAGCCAGTTAGCCAGCATAAATCACCCGACAGACAGCTAATGAACAGACCCGGCAAAGCGCCCGCATGAGTCTATCAGATCCCTCCAGATCCAAGTAGCTCTCGATGCCCCACAGACTTTGTCCGGCCTTCAATTACTGGCAGGGCGTTTAATAAGTATTCAAAAGTAAGTACATCAGACACATTAAGACACATTAAGCAGTGAAAACAGCTTGGCAGTAGTGCCCAGAGAAAGGCGGGAGAAACCCCCGAGAAACACGCATTAGAATCAGAGGGTACATGCTCTTGGGCTGCCCATGAACCAGCTTGCTCCTGGAAAAGTGATCGGCCAGCGCTATCAACTGGTTCACAGCATTGCAGCAGGTGGCATGGGGCGGGTGTTCAAGGCTGTCGATACGCGCCTGTTCAACCGTCCGGTGGCGGTCAAGCTGTTGCACCAAAACTTAGCAGGCGATGACAACACCCGACGCCAGTTGCACAAACGTTTTCAGCAGGAAATTCGCATCAGCACGCTGCTGGGGGAGCACCCTGCCATTGTCAAGGTATTGGACTATGGCCTAGAGAACGACCAACCTTACCTGGTGATGGAATACCTGACGGGGCGCAGTTTGGGGGAGCTGATGCTCAAGCAGCCGGTGCTGCCGCCTCAACAGGTGGTGAGGATTGCCCGCCAAGTGTGTGCCGGTCTCTATTACGCCCACAACCTGGAGACTGAGCAGGATGGCCATCTCATCAAGGGGGTGATCCATCGCGACATCAAACCCAGCAACCTCTTCGTCCTAAAAGATGAAACGTTGGGGGAAACCGTCAAAATCTTGGATTTCGGCATTGCCAAGCTCCTCAGCGACGTTTCCCTTGCCCTCGGCACCCAGACCACCGGCTTTTTGGGTACGGTGCGCTATGCCTCTCCCGAACAGGTGCGCGGGGAAGCCCTGGATGCCCGCTCGGATATCTACTCGCTTGGCGTAGTGCTCTACCGCATGTTGACCAGGCAACACCCCCTCCAGCCGAAGAGCGATTCTTTCCCCGGCTGGTACGAGGCCCACAATTACCAACAGCCTCAGCCCTTCGATCGCTCGAATTTGCCCTATGAGATTCCGCTGGAGCTGGAACAGGTGGTGCTCTCCTGTCTGGCCAAAGATCCCGACCAGCGGCCCCAAGATATGAAGGTTCTCAGCGCCCAATTGGAGGGATCCCTGCACTCCCAGAGCGCTGCCAGCTCTTCCCTCGCGCCCCCCCCAACCGCACCCATCTTCTCCGAGCGCACCCTGGCGGCGGTGGATGCAGGGCAGTCGGGCACACACCTGCTCAGTACCCAGGCAGAGCCCGAGGCCAAGCCGTTTCCCCTCTGGGCTGGGATAGCCCTTTTTGTTGTCATTGCGGGGAGCACCTTCTGGGGCCTGCGTCTGCTGTTGGATCCGGGCCCAGGCAGCGAAAGACCGCCTGCTGCCCCCGAACGCCCCCTTCCAGTCGGCGGTGCAGAGCACCCTGAGCGGGATCCCTCAGCCACTCCTGAACCTCTGCTGGACTGGCTGCTACGGGATCCGGAGGGCAAACCGGTGTTTGAGGATGATCCCGCCCCAGATCTGGGAATCGGTGAGTCCGCAAGCGAGCCCACACCCAGGCCAGCGGCAACTCCAGAGGCAGTGTCCTCTACCCCTCAGCCCCCCGCTCCAACTCGGCAGGTGTCACCTCCTCCTCCAGCCCCTGCTGCGCCGCCGCCCCGACCGGTTGCCGTGCCCACACCCCCTCCCCCTGCTCCACCTTCTCCA
>NZ_JANSIK010000080.1:0-1026 GCF_047462035.1 Synechococcus sp. R5-15
AACAAACAGAATGCTATCGCTGCATAGTTGAACAGTGATGTTCAGCAGTGTTCAGCGTAAATGTATCAGTCACGGTCAAAATGCAGCCCACAGGTTCTCACAAGCAGGTGGCGAGCTTTTTGGCATAGCGGTTAGCGGTGCCCACGCGCAAATCCAGCAAGATCAAATCCGCTTTTTTGCCCACCTCCAAGCTGCCGATTTCCCCTTCCAGACCCAGACAGGCGGCACTGCCTTGTGTAGCTATCCACAAAGCCTGTTGCGCCGGCAGAGCAGCTCCATCCCCCGATCCCAACCGCTGCAGAAACACCGCCAACCGCATCTCCTCGATTCGATTTCTTCAGCCCCCACATGCACACAGTGGGCGGCCAAGGTCTGAGCACTCAGGGATCCCCAGCGTTTCAAACACTGCACCGGGGTCAATCCATAGCGAGCCTGTAGAGTTTCCACTCCCCGGCGAGTTTCCGCCAAGTGGGTGTGCAGCCCCACTCCATACCTTTGGGCTAGAGCGGATCCCTGGACAAAACTCTCAGGATGGCCAGAATAAGGAGCATGGAACCTGACCCAGATGTAAATTTGCCCCTCCCCGCGTCCATGCCAAACCTGGATCAAAGCCTCCGTGTCCGCCAGGGATTCTCCCACTCCCCTCGGTTCGTCGATCACCTGTGGGCTGAGGATCCCTCGTAACCCCGACTGCAAGCTCACTGCTGCTGCTAGATGTCGATAGATGCCAAGAGTAACTACGGATAGGGATCGTGAAGTTGGATTACATCCCCCCCCTCCCATGCCGTACACGAAGACCGCTCTGGCAGAACGAGCCAACTGGTGTAGAGCAGGTAACATGGCAAGCTAATGGTCGACAAAACTGTTACCTCACTAGCTTGCCTTCACCCAATGGTGTCAGCTTTCAGGTAGAGAGGCTTGACGGAAGCCAACCCCCCTATTGATTGGGTTCCTCTTGATTGGGTTAGGGTGGTGGGCCTGGCACCGAGCTAGGTTGCCAGCAGGTCGCCCTGCCAGTAGGTTCGC
>NZ_JANSIK010000081.1:0-63457 GCF_047462035.1 Synechococcus sp. R5-15
AACTTCCGCATTCCTCCCGACACTGACCCTACGGGTACAGTGCGGGGCTCCTGCGATTTCTAGCTGACGACGCGAACGGGATCCCCAGCGCCCGCAGCTGCTCAACCAGTCGCTCCAGCAGCCTCATGGTTCAGCACTTCAGCCCACCGGGGTAGGTACTGGGAAAAATCCTGTTTTTTGACAAACCGAAAAGGCCCGGATAGGGATCCCCAGATCACTTGATCGGTCTCCGGATCCCGACCTTGATCCAAGCTGTGAAAGTAGTCGGCTCCGATCTCAAACTCGCTGTACAAATAGGTGGTTCTGCCTTTGCGTTCAACAATACAGCCTTTGCCGGGCAGGCTGCGGCCCCGATAGCAGGATCCCGTCCATTCCACCTGGGTGACACAGCCGGGCAAGAGTTCCAACTCCGCTGCTGTCAGACCGGCCAATTTCCCCTTCGCGTAAGCGTTGCTTAGCAACAACTCCCGACCGGCGCACCTGTAGGAGTCAGGAGCTGTCAGAGCATAGTTTTGAATCCGGATCCCATCTGGAGTATCGAAGAGGTGGATCACCCGCTGTCGGTAAGGCTGCTCAGGATAAATGTCGTACAGTTGCTCCACGTAAAACCCCACCCCCTGCAACACCGACCAAGGCAAGGGGCATTGGTACACATGAATGTTGGCAAACCAGACGGGCTCTGCAATCGCCTGTTGTAGGTTGTTGAAGTGCCCTGCCATCCAGGTGGCCAGTTGAGCCAGTTGTGGGGAAACAGACATAGGTTCAGATGGATTCAATGGATTGAAATCGAGAAGATTCAGATCGAGCGCTCCTGATCCTGCAGACTTTGTCCAACTGTCAGGGACTCCGTCCCGATGGCGCACTCCATAACACACTCTACAAAACTACACCAGGGAATAGCTTGGTAGCCCTGTACTTGAGTGCGGGGTGGAAAAGCCCTTGGGCAACTTGATTTAAGGGAATTTAAGGGATTTAAGAGAGCATTGTTGCTTACCGTCACCCGCCCTGTCTCTGGCGGAGTTGTTGCCATGGGCAGGGGAACCGCAACCCTGTGGCGACGAGGCCGTTCGCGCCACTCGGACGGAGTTCTTGAAGGGGATTGGGTTGCAGGGACAGGCTAGAGTAGAGGAGCCGGACTCCTGTGCCTCTTGAGATCTCGTCTAAGATGGTATTGATGTCGGCCCTACCCATTCCGCTGCTGGGGCAATCCTTGTCTGCTCTGAAAGACTGGGCGGTTGCCCAAGGACAGCCGGCCTATCGCGGGCAACAACTGCATGCTTGGATCTACCAAAAAGGGATCCGCTCCCTGGAACAGGTGACGGTGTTTCCTAGGGCTTGGCGAGAGGCGGTGCAAAGCTACCCAGTGGGACGCTCGCGCATTGTGCAGCGGACAGAGGCCCGCGATGGTACTGTGAAGTTTCTGCTGGGGTTGGCGGATGGGCAGTTGATCGAAACGGTAGGGATCCCAACGGCCAAGCGTCTGACGGTCTGCGTCTCTTCTCAGGTGGGCTGCCCGATGGCCTGCGATTTCTGTGCCACCGGCAAGATGGGCTACCGGCGCAACCTAGAGCTGCACGAGATTCTGGATCAGGTGTTGACGGTGCAGGAAGATTTTGGCCGTCGCGTCAGCCATGTGGTCTTTATGGGCATGGGGGAACCCCTGCTCAACCGCGATACGGTGGTACAAGCCATCCGCAGCCTGAATCAAGATATCGGCATCGGCCAACGGCATATCACCCTCTCGACGGTGGGGGTACCCCGGCAAATTGCCTGGCTGGCGCAGCAGGATCTGCAAGTTACCCTGGCCGTCAGCTTGCATGCCCCCAATCAAGACCTGCGGCAACGGTTGATCCCTTCGGCAGCCCACTACCCTCTGGACACTCTGATCCAGGATTGCCGCGACTACATGCTGCGCACCGGGCGGCGAGTCAGTTTTGAATATACCCTGCTATCGGGGGTCAACGACCTGCCCATTCATGCCCGCCAACTGGCGCAATTGCTGCAGCAGGCCAGCCGGTCAGGGGTACAACTGCACGTGAACCTGATCCCTTACAACCCCATCTCTGAAGCTGACTATCAACGCCCCCACCCGACACGGGTCAGAGAGTTCGTCCGCCAGCTCGAACAGCACCAAGTGCGGGCCACTGTGCGCCAAACCCGTGGCTTGGATGGCAATGCCGCATGTGGTCAACTGCGGGGATCCTTCCTGCGTTCTTTGCCAGGGGATTTGTAATCGCCGCGCAACGCTTGCGCGAGTACATCAGCTCAGTCCGCAGGCGCGTCGTAACCAGGCGGCATCCTGTTCTGGCAAGGTGGCGTGGTGCATGACGTAAACCTGCCGGTGATACTCGTCCAGCCAGGCTCGCTGCGCCTCGTTTAACAGTTCCCAATCGATCAAGCGTCCATCGAAAGGGATCCAAGTCAGGGAGCGAAAGCCCATCCAGCCCTCCGGCTCGGGAATGGCAATCACCTCGTAGAGGTTCTCCAGGCGGATCCCACCCCATCCCGGCTGGTAGTAGCCCGGCTCGATGCTGTTGATCATGCCCACTTTGAGAGGGGTGTTGGCGCGGCGGTGGATCCCGTTGGGCCCCTCGTGGACATTCAAAAAGGCGCCGACACCGTGGCCGGTGCCATGGCCATAGTCCAGCCCGGCCTGCCAAAGGGTAGAGCGGGCGATCCCATCCAACGAGACTCCATAGGTGTCGGGGGGGAAGATCTGGCGGGCGCATTGAATGTGGGCCTTGAGCACCTCGGTATAGCGCCGCTTGCACAAGGGATCCGCGGGTTGCGGGCCAATCCAAACGGTGCGGGTATCGTCGGTGGTGCCCCCCAAGTAGTGGGATCCGGAGTCCAACAAAAACAGTTCGCCCGGCTGCAGCAGCTTTTGGGGATCCGGAGTGCTGTAGTGGATGATGGAGCTGTTGGCGCCGGCGCCGGCAATGGTGTTAAAGCTCAGACCCACCCACTCCCCTTCCTCCCGGTAGTGGGCCTCCATGATCGCGGCCACGTCGGCTTCGCTGATGGGGATCCCCTGTTGGATTTGCCGGTCGATCCAGGCCAGGGTACGGATCTTGGCCCGGCTGGCTTTGCGGTTGGCCAGGCGCATCTGTTCCAGCTCGGTGGGGTTTTTCACGGCCTTGAGGGCTTCTACTGGGTGCTCCAGCTCGCGGCAGCTCGCATCCTGCAGCAGCTCTTGAGTGCCCTGGGTGGTCTGCTTGGGATCCAAGCCCACCGGCGCGTAGCTCTTGGCCCATTGGGGCAGTTGTTGGCTGTAGGTCTCGTAGGGCCAGAGTTCCACCCCGGCTTCTGCCAGAAATTGCCGAGATCGGGGACTGAGCCGCTCCAGATCTGTGAATAGAGCCGCTCTATCTAGGCTGACCAAAGCATAGGCCCAAAACACTGGGTTGTAGGGGATGTCGGATCCCCGCAGGTTAAACAGCCAGGCCACCTGATCCAATTTGGTCAGGGGCAACAGTCCCACCCGCTTGCGGCGCATCTCCTGCCGGACTTGGGCCAGCTTTTCTGCAGGGGTGGCCCCGCTCAGGTGGGTGGGTACCGAGTCAATGGGCCGGTCAAAGGGAGCGGTAAGTCCCTGGGCCAACTTATCTACCAAGTTTTCCACGACCGGGATCAAAAGCACCCCTCCCGCTTGGGCATGGGCCTGCAACTGGCGATAGGTGGCCACTGCCACCGTAAAGGGATCCACCCCCAGGCGAAAGCCGGATCCCAGCTCTTCCACAATCTCCATCAGGCTGGGCTGATTCGGCAGACCTCCTTTGATCACTGTCAATAGATTGGGATCCACCTCCCGCTCCGCCTGTTCGTGATAGCGGGGATCCACCCACAGCCAAGCCCTGTCCCGGGTGATCAAGGCATCCCCCACCGAGCCGGTAAAGCCTGTGATCCACTGGCGCCGCTTGCGATGTTCCGGCAAATACTCATTGAGATGCTCATCAGCAGAGGGAACCCAAAAGCCATCCAGATCTTGTTCTCGCAGAAGCTGGCGCAACTGCTGCAAACGGGCAGCAACATCCAGGCGGGGTAAGGTTTGGAGCATGGCAGGAGTAGGGCAAAGCTGTTGTCATTCTAGACAAGGTTAGAAGTTTTCCCTTGCCCCTAGCCCTTGTCCCAAGGGGAGAGGGAAGCTTCCAATGCTGCAATCAGAACAAGAGCGCCCCTGGGTTTAGCGCTCCTCAGGAAAACCCGCTTCCCGCCAAGCCCGCATGCCCCCATCCATCGAGATCACCCGACGATAGCCCATTTTCTGTAGGTTATCGGCTGCCAACGCCGAACGAAACCCGCCGCCGCAGTACAGGACGATCTCCGCTTCTTTGTCGGGGATCACCCTCTCGATGTCCCGCTCAATGATCCCTTTGCTCAAATGGATGGCTCCGGCAGCGTGGCCGGCTTGCCACTCCGACTCTTCCCGCACATCCACAAAATAGAAGGGATCCCCTTGCAGTTGTTTTTGCCTGACCTGCTCGACTGTCAGTTCTTGGATGCGGCTTTTGGCCTCGTTGACCAGGGCCAAGAAAGCTGGAGAGTGCTGGGGAGCCATGGAGAACAGGCGCTATGAGCCAAAGCTTATTTCAATCGATCTTATCTGGTCTGGACTTTGGGATCCCAACTGCCCTAAGGCTAGACTGGGATCCAGATTTGCCGGCTGGAGGCCCATGGCTTGAAATCCCGATCTAACTTTCCGCAACTGCTTTGGCCCCTTGCTCTGGCCGTGAGCTGGAGCATCCCCCTTGGATTGACAGCCGGTCACGTCAGCCGGACGGAGTCCTCGGCTTGGGCCCAAGCTGCCCCGATGCCCCTAGAAAGTGGGATCCAGCGGCAAGTTTTCAGCCCACCGCCAGCCGCCCTGGTGGAGTGGCTAAGCCAGCAGGTGGCCGCCGCCAACCGGCGGGATTTGCCAGGGGTGATGGCCGGCTACAGCCCCGACTTCCGCCACCGAGATGGGCTGGACCGGGAAGAGGTGGAAGGTGCCATCCGCAAGCTGTGGAGCTCTCATCCCAAGCTCACCTATTCGGCCCAGATCCTCTCCTGGCGGCAGGTGGGCCCTGAGATTGTTGCGGATATTCTCAGCCAAGTAGAGGGATCCCAATCCTCGGTGCGGGGGGACTTTCAGGTAGAAGCCTCTGCCCTGGTGCGCAATCGCTATCGCCCGGATCCAGCCAATCCCGGACAACTGCTGTTGATTGACCAAGAAGTGCTGCGGGAGGCCAGCACCCTCACCTCTGGATCTGCCCCTCCCACCGTCACCTTGAACCTGCCGGAGGTGGTCAAACCGGGATCCACCTATTCGCTGCAGGCAATTGTGGCAGAGCCTCTCACCCACTCTTTGTTGTTGGGCGCCGTTGCCGAACAACCTGTTGCCGGGGCGGGCTACCCAGAGGTGACTTCGTTTGCTCTCGAACCCCTACAGGCCGGAGGGATCTTCCTACAGGCGGATGCTCCCCAAGAACCCGGTGCTGAGTGGATCTCGGTGATGTTGGTTAACCAAACGGGCATCACACTGGAGAGCCGGCGTCTCACCGTCAGCGATCGCTTGGCTCTGGAGGGATCCCTGGCCATCCCCACCGTCCCTTAGGAAATCTTCAGGATGATGAGGAATGGCTCTGGGGTAATCTGGACAGGCAGTTGAGCTTGTTAAGATGGGAAACTATGCGCCCCTCAGCTTGTTTGCTTTCTGGTGCTGGCCCTATTTTTGAGCGGTTGCGATAGCGGCGACTCCCTTGGTGCTCCGGTGGTGGATCGCCCCACTCCTGCCAGCAATTGACCGAACAATCCCGAGGGGTCTCGAAAGGTTGGGTCGAGGTGTCTTGAAAGGACCCAACCTCAAGAAACATTGGCATCTTCAGACGCCCGTCCATTCCAAGCCCCGCTACAGCTATCTGCAAAACTATCCGCTCTCTCCCACCCCCAAGGCAACAACAGGCGGTCAGGGAAAGAGCGGTCTAGCGGGCCTTCAACTGGAACCTGACTGCCGGGAGGAACTCCAAGCGAGCCAGAACGCGAAGACTCTTCAGCAGACTGAAGGATCTAAGTTCAGACCGTTAGAGAACAGCCCCGGCGCACAGCCGGCTGAACCCAACTTGACGACCCTTACAACTACTACTATCTGGCATCCGCAGGAACCTCCCTTACTAAACGACACCCTGAGACTAGCACAAATCTTTTCTTGTTTTCTCGATCAGGGAGTTCATGCGGTGGTTTGTTGGAGCCGTTTGAGAGCTCCAGGCGCTCTGGGTGACCGTGGGCTTCGGATCCCCTGTCCCACAAGAGGGGTGAGGGATGGACTGCTGAGGATAAGGCAACAGCGTAGGATAGAAGGACGCCCTCTAGTTGGCTCGAGTTGCCGTGGACTACAAAAGTACCCTCAACCTGCCCCAAACTCAGTTTCCCATGCGGGCAGAGGCCGCCAAGAGAGAACCCGCCATTCAAGCCTTTTGGCAGGAAGAGCAAATCTACCAGCGCCTTGCCGACCACAATCCTGGGGATCCCTTTGTCCTGCACGATGGACCGCCCTACGCCAATGGCGATATTCACATGGGCACCACCCTCAACAAGATCCTCAAGGACATTGTGAACAAGTACCACATCCTGCAGGGGCGCAAGGTGCGCTACGTGCCCGGCTGGGATTGCCACGGCCTGCCCATCGAACTGAAAGTGTTGCAAAGCCTCACTCCGCAGGAGCGGGAAAACCTCACCCCTCTGCAGCTGCGACAAAAAGCCAAGGAGTACGCCCTGCACTACGTTGATGTGCAGCGGGCCAGTTTTCAGCGCCTGGGGGTATGGGGATCCTGGGATCGGCCCTACCTGACGCTGTCGCCGGAGTACGAAGCCGCCCAGATCGAGGTGTTTGGACAAATGGCCCTCAAGGGCTACATCTACCGCGGCCTCAAACCCGTCCACTGGAGCCCCAGCTCCCAGACGGCTCTGGCGGAAGCGGAGCTGGAGTACCCCGACAACCACATCTCCCCCAGCATCTACGTGGCCTTTCCGCTACAGAGCCTGAGTCCGGCGGCGCAGCCGGTTTTGGAGCCTTTCATGCCGGGCCTGCGGGCGGCCATCTGGACCACCACCCCTTGGACGATCCCGGCCAACCTGGCCCTCTGCTTTAACCCCAAGCTCACCTATGCAGTGGTGGAGTCTCCCCGCTTCGGCCTGCTGTTGATCGCCGCCGATCTGCGGGAGCGGCTGGAGAAGGTTCTGGAGACGCCTCTGGAGATCAAGGCCACCCTGCCGGGATCTGCCCTGGAATACAGTCAAGGACGGCACCCCCTCTTTGACCGCGCCAGCCTCTGCGTGCTGGGGGACTATGTCACCACCGAGTCCGGCACCGGCATTGTGCACACAGCTCCGGGGCATGGGGAAGATGACTTCAAAACCGGCCAAAAGTATGGTCTGCCCATTCTCAGCCCTGTGGACGATCAGGGGAGATTTACCGCCGAGGCCGGATCCCAGTTCGTCGGGTTGGATGTGCTCTCCAAGAAGCCGGAGACCAGCGGCAATGCTGCTGTCATCCAGGCTCTACAGGCTGCGGGGGCTTTGCTCAAGGAAGAACCCTACAACCACAAATATCCCTACGACTGGCGCACGAAAGAGCCAACGATTTTCCGGGCCACCGAGCAGTGGTTTGCGTCTGTAGCTGGCTTCCGGGAGCTGGCCCTGCAGGCCATTAAAACCGTGAAATGGATCCCGGCCATCGGGGAGAACCGCATCACTGCTATGGTGTCGGAGCGCTCGGATTGGTGTATTTCCCGCCAGCGGGCTTGGGGTGTGCCCATCCCCGTCTTTTACGACGAAGAAACCGGCGAGGTTCTGCTCACCGCCGAGACCCTCGACCACATCAAGGCCATTTTTGCCCAGGAGGGATCCGACGCCTGGTGGCAGCGCCCGGTGGAGGAGTTGCTGCCGGAGCAGTACCGCCACAATGGCCGCACCTACCGCAAAGGGATGGACACCATGGACGTGTGGTTTGACTCCGGCTCTTCCTGGGCGGCAGTGGCCAAGGCCCAAGGGCTGGGCTACCCGGTGGATCTGTATTTGGAGGGCTCCGACCAACACCGGGGCTGGTTCCAATCCAGTTTGCTCACCTCCGTGGCCGTCAACGGCCATGCCCCCTACAAAGCGGTGCTCACCCATGGGTTTGTGCTGGACGAGAAAGGCCAGAAAATGAGCAAGTCCCTGGGGAATGTCATCGATCCGCTGGTGTTAATTAACGGCGGCAAAGATCCCCAGACGGATCCCGCCTACGGGGCGGATGTGCTGCGCCTGTGGGTCTCCAGTGTGGACTACTCCGGGGATGTGCCGCTGGGTAAGACCATTCTTGGGCAAATGGCGGATGTATATCGCAAAATCCGCAACACAGCTCGCTTTTTGCTGAGCAACCTCTACGACTTCAATCCAACTCAGGATGCCGTTCCTTTTGAAGCCTTGACGGAGCTAGACCGCTACATTTTGCACCGCCTGCACGAGGTGGGATCCGAGATCGGCGAATCTTTTGCCAGCTATCAGTTCTACCGCTTTTTCCAGGCGATTCAGAACTTCTGTGTGGTGGATCTCTCCAACTTTTACCTGGATATTGGTAAGGATCGCCTCTACATTAGCCATGCCCAAAGTCTACGGCGGCGCCAATGTCAAACGGTGCTCTCCCTGTTGCTGGAGAACTTGGCCAAGGCCATCGCCCCCGTTCTCTCCCACCTGGCCGAAGAGATTTGGAGCCATCTGCCCTATCCCAAGCCCACCCGTTCGGTGTTTGAGGGGGGGTGGATGAAGCTGCCGGAGCACTGGCGGGATCCCCAGTTGGCGGCCATTTGGGAGCAGCTGCGAGAGGTGCGCCAAGAGGTGAACAAGGCTCTGGAGCAAGCCCGTACCGGTCGCGTTAGCGGGACGGAGTCCTTTAAGCCCATCGGCGCTTCCACCGAGGCCAAGGTAATCCTGAAGGTAGCGGATCCCAGCCTATACGCTCTTTTGCAGGAGCGGGCTGCCGAGTTGCGCTACTTGTTCATCACCTCACAGGTGGAACTGGAGAAAACCTCAGGTCAAGGCTTGGAGGTCTCTGTTTTTCCGGCTGACGGCCAAAAGTGCGTGCGCTGCTGGAACTATTCCACCCGTGTGGGGGAATTTGCCGAACATCCAGAGCTGTGTGAGCGTTGCGTAGCCGCTCTGGCGGGGGAGTTTTGAATTTTTGAATTAAGGACTCTGTCCCACTGAGGCAAGCGGATCTCGGTCTTGATCATTATTTTTTTATTTTGAATTGGCTCTTTCTCCAAGCGGACTCTGTTCGCGCTAGCGGGACGGAGTCCTTAAACATCCGCCGGACAGGTCTTGTCGGCCTTCTTCAGGATCGAGGGGTGGAGCTGCCGGAGGGGATCTCCTCAACATGGGTGTGCAGCACTTTGCCGCACAGGGTTTTCTCCAGCCAGGGAGTCGCTGGCGATCGGGAGTGGAGGGTGGCCGCAGAAACCGTCCAGGGGTGGGTGGGATCAAACAGCACCCAGTCGCTGTGGGGGGTGAGGGTGGGCGGATCTAGGTTTAGGCAGCGGGCCGGGTACAGGCTGAGGGCAGACCACAGTTGCAGCGCCGTCAGGGATCCCGTTTCTACCAAATGGTGCCACAGCAGCGGCAGAGCCAGCTCCAGGCCCATCGCCCCCGGCGGGGCATCGGCAAAGGGCAGGGTTTTCTCTTCATGGGTGTAGGGGTGGTGATCCGTCGCGATCCCCAGGCTGCCGGAACGGATCCCGGCGATCAGAGCCTCTCGGTCGCCAGCGCTGGGAAGAGGGGGCAGAAGGCGAAGGTGGGGATCGTAGCGGTGCTCAAAGACGGCCTCTTCGGACAAGATCAGGTGCATCCAAGTGGCGCTGGCGGTAACCGGCAGTCCTTCGGCTTGGGCCTGTTGGATCAGCTCCAGGCTGCGGGCTTGGCTCAGGCGCATAATATGCACAGGCGGAGGGGAAGGAACGCTCCTGATCACCTCCAAGAGACGGGCCAGAGCGGCAGTTTCGGCACTGGCAGGGATCCCTTTCAGCCCCAGGCGCAGCGCCCAGATCCCTTCGTAAAGGCTGCCTTGCCCGGCCAAGGTGGGATCCCAGGCCCAGAGCAGCAGGGGTTTATTCTCCAGCCGCAAATACTCCAGAGCCCGCCGCGCCAAAGCCAAGGAGCGCAGTGGCTGAACCTCTGCAAAGCCAACTGCTCCCGCTTGCGCCAGTTCTCCCCAGGGGGTTGGAGTTTCTCCTTGGCCACCCACGCTCAGGGCAGCCCAGGGCAGCCAGCGGGGATCCCCCAATTGGCGGGGGTAGCGGTTCAGGTGTTCCGGGCGATCCAGCACCGGAAATAGGCCGGTTCCAGGAAGAGGGGTGGGCAGAAGCCCCACCTGGGTAAAGCCTCCCGCCAAAGCCGCTGCAGCCAAAGAGGTCAGGGTTTCCCGACTGTGGGCCAGAAAGTGCTCCGCACCGCTTACGCGACCGTTGCCAACCCCCTCGCCGCTGTGGGCATACAGATCCAGCAAACCCGGCCCCACTACCCAGCCTGAGCCATCGATGGTGGGGATGTCGGCAGGGATCCCTGCCGGCTCGGTGGCCCGCAGACGACCCTCCTGCAACCACACATCGGTTACTTCATCCCGCTGACGCCAAGGATCCAACAGGCGCACTCCCTGGAGATGCACATTTTGTCCTGTTAGTCGTCCTGTTAGCTCGCGGAGAGGGGATGAGCCCATCTTTACAAAGCTCCAGCGGTGGTGCAGTCCAAGATCTGGCCGGACAGATGGGTGGTGAGGTTCAACACCTTCAAAACCGGGGCACCCTCCTTGCCTTCTGGATAGTCGATCACCGTAATGGCGCCATTCCCCTGCTTGAAGATCCAAAAAGCTTGGGGGGAAAGGTCGAACAACTGACAGATGATCGCCTTGTTGATGGCATCGTGGGCAACAACAAC
Source organism: Synechococcus sp. R5-15 (assembly GCF_047462035.1). NCBI lineage: Bacteria > Bacillati > Cyanobacteriota > Cyanophyceae > Synechococcales > Synechococcaceae > Synechococcus > Synechococcus sp. R5-15. The sequence goes on from NZ_JANSIK010000081.1 coordinate 10,945, forward strand.
CGCCGTGCCCTGAGGAAACTGGGCTGCGGTGATGGCCAAAAGCTCCTGCCAAGCGGAGCGAGTGCGCTCCCACACCTGGTGAAGGTTTTCCCCATTGGGCATCTGCACACTGGCGGGATCCCGTTGCCAGCGCTCCAGCTCGCCGGGGTATTCGGCTTCGACTTCGCTTTGCAGCTTGCCCTCCCAGTCGCCGTGGCAGATCTCTTGCAAGTCGGGCATTGGGCGCAAAATGAGGTTGCTGTGGTTGCTGCAGATGGCATCGGCTGTGGCCCAAGGGCGCTTCAGGGGGCTGGAGAAGGCCAGTTGCAGAGGTTGAGTGGCCAAAAATTCTGCCACCTTGGCTGCCTGTTCCTCCCCGGTGGCATTGAGGGGGATATCCCGCTGCCCTTGAAAACGGCGCTCTCGGTTCCATTGGGTTTCCCCATGCCGCACCAGCAAGATGCGCATCCCCTGCTTGCGCTTGGGCAGGGCTTGGCCGAGGTGAGCGGTGATGTTCAGAGATTCCAGTTGTGGCGGCCCCTGCAGGCCCTCGGGAAAATTGAGAACGCTGATGGCGCAGTTATCCTGCCCAAGGCGGTGATAGTGGTGTGGCCCCAGGCCGATGGCGGTGCTGACCAGGGCGCGATTGATGCCGCTGTGGCCCACGATGAGGATATTGAGGGTCTGTCTCTGGGAGGGATCCGCTCCATGGTTCCAGGGGCCCGAAGCCGATTGCAGATGGAAAGCCAGCATTTCCCAAAACCCCTGCGCCTGCTGCCAGAGCTCCCGCACCGGAAAGCGGCCCTCCAGCTCCAGGTTGTCGGGATGGTGCCGCCACAGATGGTAATCCTCGGGGTATTTCTCCTGCACCTCGGCAAAGGTCAGCCCTTCCCAGGCCGTCAGGTCGATCTCCCGCAGTTGATCGGTAACGTGCAGAGGGATCCCTTCTCGGTCTTTCAAAATGACGCGAGCGGTATCGAGGGCGCGAGACAGGGGGCTGCAATAGGTGCAATCCAACGGGATCCCGGCCAGGGCCTCGGCTACACGCTGCGCCTGCACTTCTCCAGTGGGGGTGAGCCGGGAGAGATCGGAGCGGCCTTGAATGCGATTTTCCAGGTTAAAGGTGCTCTCACCATGGCGCACGATCAAGATGCGCAGGGCAGGCTGGTCGCGGTAGCGGGACGGAGTCCTTGCCATCGCTTGCATGGACTTACTCATCGCAGTAGCGGGACGGAGTCCTTAGAACACCTTCTAGAGTACCGCCACTGGGCGGCGCTCGCCTTCGTCAATTCACCGGTTGGGCTGCCGACTGAGGCGTATTTGGGCTGGTCGCCGCTTGTGATGGGGGCATCTTTGGAGAATGGCCGCGCTGCGTTTCCGCTGGCAGAGGTTTTGGTTGAATGGACGTTGGCGAAGGGGGCCGGCTTGGTGCTCCTTGCCCTTGTTGTGGTGCTGTTGGCGCAGTTTTTCCCTCCACTGCTCCCTCAGGAGAGCCCCCTGCCACCGATAGAATCCGAGAAGACAAAGTGTAGGATCCCTGAAGGCGGATCCCTCTTGCCTGGACAAGCGCTGCCATGGTTTCTCCACAATTGGCTTGGGATCCCGGATCCCTGACCGAAAGCCCCAACCCGGCTACAGCCGAGATCGACCGTCTCAGCACCTTGGAACTGGTGAAACGGATCAACGCCGAGGATCGGCAGGTGCCGGAAGCGGTGGCTGCTCAGGCGGAGCCGATTGCCCAAGCCATCGATGCCATTGCCCAGCGGATGCGTCACGGCGGGCGGCTGATCTATATCGGGGCAGGAACCTCAGGTCGGCTGGGGGTACTGGATGCGGCTGAGTGCCCACCCACTTTTGGCACTTCCCCCGCACAGGTGGTGGCTTTGATCGCCGGGGGGGAAAAAGCCCTGACCCAGGCGGTAGAGGGTGCAGAGGACGACGCGGAAGCGGCTGCCCGCGCGCTGGAGGGTCTTCACCTCCAAGCTCAAGATAGTGTTGTGGGAATTGCCGCCAGCGGTCGTACCCCCTATGTGCTGGGTGGGATCCAAGCCGCTAGGAGCATGGGGGCGCTCACGATTGGCCTGGCCTGTAACCACCCTTCCCCGCTAACCGAGCAGGTGGACATTGCCATTGCCCCTTTGGTGGGGCCGGAGGTGATCCTCGGATCCACCCGCATGAAAGCCGGCACAGCCCAAAAGCTGGTGTTGAACACGATCTCCACTGGAGTGATGATCCGCTTGGGCAAGACCTATGGCAACCTAATGGTGGATCTCCAGGCCAGCAATGCCAAGCTCAAGCAGCGGGCGGAGCGAATGGTGGCCCTAGCCTGCGATCTGGATCCCGCCGCGGCTGCCCAATTGCTGCAGGCTTGTGATGGAGAGGTCAAAACCGCCATCCTTGTGGCCTTGCTGGGGTGCTCTGCTCAAGAGGCCCGTCAGCACTTGCAACAGGCCCAGGGCAGAATTCGCCAGGTGCTTGATGCTGCTCTGGCGCAGCGGCGGTGACAATAGTTGAATGGCTTGTCCATGAGCGTTTGCGGCTACCTCTACACGCCTTCCCATGCTCCTTTGCCGGAACAGGAGTTGGCCTGGCTCCAGGGGCGAGGGGCCGATCCCATCCTGCACGATTGGGGATCCCGAACTCATTTGGAGGAGCTGTTCCGACGCATCACAGCCGGCTGGGTGCAGGAAGTGCTGCTCTTGCGCCTGGCGGATCTGGGGGATCGGGCGGATGAAATCCACGAGCGGCTGCTGCAAATCCAACACTCCGGGATCCGCCTCAGCTTGGTCACCGAATCCGGCCTGCAAACCCCCACCAAGGCTGCCGATTGGATCCCCCTGCTGGCCGAGATCCCCCATCAGTTGCAAAGCCGCCGCCTCTGCTGCAGCCAAGCCCAAAACCGCCTGGCGGGCAAACCCCCCCCTGGCCCTGCCCCCTTTGGCTACCGCCGCGAAGGGGAACGCTACGTGCTGGATCGCCGGCAGGCCAGCATCGTTCAGGATTTTTTCCAGCACTTTCTCCTCTACGGATCCCTGCGGCAGGCGGTGCGCTTCTTGGAGGAAAAACACCACAAGCGGATTTCTGTGGCTACCGGACGCAACTGGCTGCTCAACCCGGTATACCGCGGGGATCTGGCCTATGCCGACGGCACCACCCTGCGGGACACTCACCCGGCCCTTCTCAGCCGCACGGAAGCCGCCCAGATCGATCGCTGGCTCAAACGCAACCAAGGGATCCCTCGCCGCAGCGCCAGTGCTCCCCGCGCTTTGGCCGGCCTGGTTCATTGCTGCGCTTGTGGCAGCCTTCTGCGCATTGTGCAAACCACCCCTCGCAAGGGGAAAAAGAACAGATCCCCCTACCTCTATCTGCGCTGCCAAACCTGTCGCTACAGCCTCCCCTACACCGAAGTCCTGCAGGAGGTGATCCGGCAGGTGTGCGAACAACTGCCCCAACGCGCCCAGACGCTGGATCGACAAGCCCTCACCCAAGTCCGCCAAGAGCTGCAAGCCCAAATCCAGGCCAACGCCGAGCGGCTGCGGCAATTGGAAGAGCTACAGCAATCTGGACTGATGGACGAGGCCTCCCTGGCCCAGCGTCGCTACCAGTTGCGAGCAGAGACGGCCCGCTTGGCCCAAAAGCTGGAGCAACTCCCCCCCGCCAACCTCACCCAGACCATCCAAACCCTCTCCATCCCGCCCTTCTGGCAAGACCTCAGCGAGACCGAACGGCGTGCCTACCTGCGGGAATTCCTGCGCCGTATCGAGGTGGATTCTGCAGGAGCGGTGCGAGTTACGTTTGCCTTCGATCCCTGAGAGCGAAGGGTTCCCCCCACCTTCCCCCCAGAATTGAGACCATTCTTGATTCTTTCTCAGCCCAGACCTGCCTCAGCGCCAAGCCAAGAGGACGGGATCAGCGCCATGGCATAGCTGAATCCTTCCCGATTTGGGTGAATTGTCATCTGGAATTGTTTTCTTTTGATCACTGATGAAAGTATATCTAAAACTAAAATCGGGAAAAACATCAAAAATCGACTTGAGAAGCCCTGGGAACTTTCTTAGGACGATTTGCAAGATCTGGGAACTTCTAGCTTTTTGAGGGATCCACCTTTATCCTTCGCAACAGTTCTCAGGGGGCGGGTTGGCTGCCGATAATGTCCCTTGTCTGCCCCATGGAGGAACGCGCTGTGAAATTGGCGGTTTACGGAAAAGGTGGGATCGGCAAATCCACCACCAGTTGCAACATCTCGGTGGCCTTGGCCAGGCGGGGCAAAAAGGTCTTGCAGATTGGCTGTGATCCCAAGCACGACAGCACCTTCACCCTGACCGGCTTTCTCATCCCCACCATCATCGACACCCTGGAAGCCAAGGGCTATCACCACGAAGACATCTACCCAGAAGATGTGATCTACCGCGGCTACGGCGGCGTGGACTGCGTGGAAGCGGGTGGGCCCCCGGCAGGGGCCGGCTGTGGCGGCTATGTGGTGGGGGAAACCGTCAAACTCCTGAAGGAGCTGAACGCCTTCGATGAGTACGATGTCATCCTCTTCGATGTGCTGGGGGATGTGGTGTGCGGCGGTTTTGCGGCTCCCCTCAACTACGCCGACTACTGCCTGATCGTAACCGACAACGGCTTTGATGCCCTGTTTGCCGCCAATCGGATTGCTGCCTCGGTGCGAGAAAAGGCCAAAACCCGCAAGCTGCGGTTGGCCGGGCTGATCGGCAATCGCACCAGTAAGCGGGATCTAATCGACAAATACGTCTCGGCAGTTCCCATGCCGGTTATCGAGGTGCTTCCCCTCATTGAAGATATTCGCGTCTCGCGGGTCAAGGGCAAAACCCTCTTCGAGATGGCGGAAACCGATCCCAGCCTGGAGCCTGTCTGCCAGTACTACCTGAACATCGCCGATGAGCTGCTGGCCCGTCCGGAAGGGATCGTGCCCCAACCTGCCGAAGATCGGGAGCTGTTTGCTTTGCTCTCCGACTTTTACAACACTCCAGCCCGTCAACTGGCCCTGGTGTGACGGATCCCCTGCCAGCGGGGGCAGTGTGTCCAAAAATGAAGCCACTGTTTCGGAAGACTGTCGCAAACCTTATCAATTTGTTGTCCGATCCGCTTTCCCCCCCAAGATGGATCCTGTAGGGATCTCGCTTTGGGAAGGAAATGGCACAGGAGTTGGATATGCAAGGACAAGAGCAACCCACCGTCGTGATTACCGGAGCTTCCTCGGGTGTTGGCCTGTACTCAGCTTTGGCCTTGGCCAAGCGCGGCTGGCACGTGGTGATGGCCTGTCGGGATCTGGACAAAGCCTACCGGGCGGCCCAGCAAGTGGGGATCCCCCAGGGCAGCTATACCCTGATGCAGATCGATCTGGCCAGCTTGGCCAGCGTGCGGCGGTTTGTCGAGCAGTTCCGCAACTGGGGCCGTTCCTTGGACGCCTTGGTCTGCAATGCCGCCATCTACATGCCCTTGCTCAAGCAGCCCTTGCGCAGCCCGGAAGGATATGAGCTGACCATGGCCACCAACCATCTGGGGCATTTCTTGCTCTGCCACTTGATGCTGGAGGATCTGAAACGCTCCACCTATCCGGATCGGCGGCTGGTGATCTTGGGCACGGTTACCCACAATCCCAAAGAGCTGGGGGGTAAGATCCCACCCCAACCCCACCTGGGGGATCTGCGGGGATTTGCCCAGGGCTTTAAGGATCCCATCAGCATGGCCGATGGCGGCAAATTCGATCCGGTGAAAGCCTACAAAGACAGCAAAGTCTGCAATATCCTCACCATGCGCGAGCTGCACCGCCGCTTCCACGAAAGCACTGGCATCACCTTCCTCTCCCTCTATCCGGGGTGTGTAGCCACCACGGCTCTGTTCCGCCATCACTATCCCCTGTTTCAAAAACTTTTCCCCTGGTTTCAAAAAAACATCACGGGCGGATTTGTTTCTCAGGAATTGGCCGGAGAGCGGGTGGCCCAAGTGGTGGCCGATCCCGAGTTTCGTCGGTCGGGGTTCTACTGGAGCTGGGGCAACCGGCAACGCAAGAATGCCAAGCCCTTTAACCAAGAAGTCTCTGACGAGGCGGCGGACGATGCCAAGGCCAAATTGCTTTGGGATCTCAGCGAAAAATTGGTGGGTGTGCCCCAGTTGGTAGCCCTCTAGTTGGCAACGTTCCCTTCTTTTATGTTTTTAGGAGACGAGCATGAATGCTGCTTTGGATAGTGCCAATGCCCTTAACTTTCAGTGCGAAACCGGCAACTACCATACCTTTTGCCCGATTAGTTGTGTAGCTTGGCTTTATCAAAAAATTGAAGACAGCTTCTTTTTGGTCATCGGCACCAAAACCTGTGGCTACTTTCTGCAAAACGCCATGGGGGTGATGATCTTTGCCGAGCCCCGCTATGCCATGGCCGAGCTGGAAGAGGGAGATATCAGCGCCAAGCTGAATGACTACGAGGAGCTGAAGCGGCTGTGCCTGCAAATTCAACGAGATCGCAATCCCAGCGTGATTGTTTGGATCGGCACCTGCACCACCGAGATCATCAAAATGGATCTGGAGGGCCTAGCCCAGAAGCTGGAAGGGGAGATCGGGATCCCGATTGTGGTGGCACGGGCCAATGGCCTCGACTACGCTTTTACCCAAGGGGAAGACACGGTTTTGGCCTCGATGGCTCAACGCTGCCCAGAGCAGGTGCGGGCAGAGGAGCAGGAAACCCGCGGGGGTCTCCAGGCGCTTTTTTACGGGCTCCGCTCCGGAAAAAAGAAAGAGGAGGAAGGCTTCCACAAGCATCCCCCCTTGGTGATCTTCGGCTCGGTGCCCGATCCGGTGGTGACCCAACTCACCCTGGAGCTGAAGAAACACGGGATCCGCGTCTCCGGCTGGTTGCCGGCCAAACGCTATGGAGAGCTGCCGGCCATCGAGCCAGGCACCTATGTGGTGGGGGTGAATCCTTTCCTCAGCCGCACGGCCGCCACGCTGGTACGCCGCAAAAAGGCCAAGCTCATCACCGCTCCTTTTCCCATCGGGCCAGATGGCACCCGCGCCTGGATAGAAGCCATTGCCCGCGAGCTGGGGATCCCAACTCAAGGCTTGGCAGAGCGGGAAGCGGAAGTGTGGAACCATCCCCAAGTTCGGGATTATCGGGAGCTGGTGCGGGGCAAGAGCGTTTTCTTCATGGGCGATAACCTGCTGGAGATCTCGCTGGCCCGTTTCCTGGTGCGCTGTGGCATGACGGTGCAGGAAATTGGGATCCCTTACATGGACAAACGCTACCAAGCGGCTGAGCTGGCCCTCTTGGAGCGCACCTGCGAAGAGATGGGGGTACCCAAGCCCACCATCGTAGAAAAGCCGGATAACTACAACCAAATCCAGCGCATCAAGGCCCTGCAGCCGGATCTGGTGATCACAGGTATGGCCCACGCCAACCCCCTAGAGGCACGGGGGATAACCACCAAGTGGTCGGTGGAGTTCACCTTCGCCCAGATCCACGGCTTCGGCAACACCCAGGCTCTGCTGGAGCTGGTGACCCGACCGCTGCGGCGCAATGCTGCCCTCAAAGGCTTGGGTTGGGAGCGGCTGGTGCGAGAAGAAGCCCCTATCTAACCTTCCGGCTCCTCATTGTCAAACAGTAGACCGTCTAGGTGATCTGGCAGTTGCTGCCGGTCGATCCAGACCATGCCCGCCAGAATAGCTTCGGCCTCGTTTTGAAAGTAGCCGTAGGCTTTGGTGCCAATCTCCGGCTCGCAAGAGCCATCTTGCTGGAGCAGCCGGCAGCGAAAGATAAACCCCTTCTCTGTAGCTTGGGTGGTGATGCTCCAGTTGCGATGGATATGCTCGGCCATAGCATGGATCCCGGCTCGCGAGGGGGTAATTGTCAACTCAGAGGGTGCTCAACACCTCTCGCGCGGCGGCTAGAGTTTTCTCCACATCGGCCTCTGTGTGGGCCAGGGAGGTGAAGCCGGCCTCAAATTGCGAGGGCGCCAGATAGACTCCCCGCTCCAACATGCCGCGATGGAAGCGGGCAAATTTCTGCAGATCGGAAGTCTTGGCCTCTTCGTAGTTGCGCACTGGGCCGGCAGTAAAAAAGAAGCCAAACATGCCGGGCAGATAGCCCCCGCACATCTCATGCCCCGTTTCCCGCGCGATCTGCAATAGCCCCGTCGCCAACTTCTCGGTAATCCGCTCCAGATACTCGTAGGTGCCCGGGCGGCGCAAAATGTCCAGTGTCTGGATCCCTGCCGTCATGGCCAGGGGGTTGCCGGAAAGGGTGCCCGCCTGATACATCGGCCCCGCTGGAGCCACCATTTCCATAATTTCTCGCCGACCGCCGTAGGCCCCCACCGGCAGGCCGCCGCCGATGACCTTGCCCAGGGTCGTTAAATCGGGGATGACCCCAAACTTGGCCTGTACACCGCCATAGCTGATGCGAAAGCCGGTCATCACCTCGTCAAATACCAGCAGGGCCCCGTACTTTTGGGTGAGATCTCGCAAGCCTTCCAAGAAGCCCGGCTGGGGGGGAATAAAGCCGGCATTGCCCACCACCGGCTCTAGGATGACTCCGGCAATGGAGTCGGGGTGCTGTTCAAACAGGGCCTTGACTGCCTCCAGGTCGTTGTAGGGAGCCGTCAGCGTAGCGCTGGTAGCTGCCTTGGGCACCCCCGGCGAGTCTGGCAAGCCCAGCGTGGCCACCCCCGAACCGGCTTTCACCAGAAACATGTCCGCATGGCCGTGGTAGCAGCCCTCGAACTTGATCACCTTTTCCCGACCGGTATAGGCCCGCATCAAGCGCAGCACCGCCATGCAAGCTTCGGTGCCGGAATTGACAAAGCGCACCATCTCCACACTGGGCACCGCCTCAATGACCCGCTCCGCCAGCTCATTTTCCAGAACGCAAGGGGCGCCGAAGCTGGTGCCTTTCTCCAAAGCTCGGCGCAGAGCCTCAATGACCTCGGGGTGAGCGTGGCCGACAATGGCAGGCCCCCAACTGCCGATGTAGTCGATGTATTGGTTGCCGTCCACATCCCAGGCGTAGGCCCCTGAGACGCGGTCGAACACGACGGGATCCCCGCCCACCGACTTGAAGGCCCGTACCGGAGAACTAACCCCCCCCGGCATGAGGCTTTGTGCCCGGGCAAAAACCTGCTTGGAGCGGGTGGTGTTAAACGAGGTGGAGTGGAGAGTGCTGGTCATAGAGCATAAGGAGCTTTCAACGCATTACCAAGGCTAGCAAGCAAGGGAGCTTTCTGGTGAGCCCTTTTACCGACCATGAAACTACAAACCCATTCCCGCCAGCGTGTCGATCACCTGCTCCAGGATCAGGGTGAGGTTGGGATGGGAGGTCTCGAACAGGCCCAGCGCCTCTCCAATGCGATCTCTATGCCCTTGGCTCTGTTTGCTCTCGGTTCGGGATCCCAGATCGGCCAGCACCGCCTCCACTTCCTGGCGAATGGCGGCAATTTGCTGTCGCTGCTTTTCATCCAAGCCAGGGGTTTTTTGCAGCTCAACATCCAGATCGTGCAGCAGTTGTCGCAGTTTCGATTCGGCCATTCTGTAAAGAGACCTTAACGACTTGAGAACCGATTGAGTTTTGACCACCCTGCCTCAATCATACGGCCTGATGGGTTGAAGCAGGGATCCCTCTATCTAGGGTCTAAGAGCGGGTAAGCGGCGAAGGTTAACTTTTGCAGCCGGGGATCCCAGCATTGGAGCAACCTTTGTAGGATGGGCAGTAGAGTCTATCCCCATGTCTGAGCTGGCATTGGCCCTAGTAGGGGCGGCGGTTGCTGCTGCCCTTATCGTCTGGGAACAAAGACGCAGCCAAGAGCTGCTGCAGCGGTGGGCGGCAAAGCATGGCTACTCCATTTTGAGCCAGGAGGCGCGGTATTGGCGGCTGGGGCCTTTTTCCGGGAGCACTTCCAAGTATCAACGGGTATTCCGTGTGCGGATACGGGATCCATGGGGGCAAGAACGCACCGGCTGGGTGAGGTTAGGGAACTGGTGGCTGGGGCTTTTGTCGGATCAGGCTGAGGAGCGGTGGGAGTAGGCTGGGATTGAACCACAGAAGGGGAAAGCAATGAACGGGATCAGGGGTTGGAAAGGGCTGAAGGGGGTGGCGTGGCTGGGCCTGGTACTGGCGGTGGCCCTGTTGGGTTGGAACGCAATCGCCGGAGGCGGAGCGATGGCCAGTCCCGCTGAGGGATCCCGAATGTTGACGGTTACAGGACAGGGATCGGTCTCCGTAGAGAACTCCATTGCCCTCATTCGCTTGGGGGTGGTGATCCAGGGGGAGACGGCGCAATCGGTACAACAACAGGTGGCAGAACGCTCAGAGCGGCTGGTCAATCGCCTCAAGGAGCTGCAAGTAGGCGCTCTACAAACCACCGGCATTTCCCTCTACCCGCAATACGACTATCGGGATGGCCAACCTCGCCTAACGGGTGTACAGGGGCAAAACAGTCTGCAATTCGAGGTGCCTGTGGCCAGAGCTGGGCAAGTGCTGGACGAAGCTGTGGCCGCCGGAGCCACCCAGGTGGAATCGGTCAGTTTCCGGGCCGATGAAGCCACCCTGTTGGAGGCGCGCAGCCGCGCCCTAACCCAAGCCGTGAAAGATGCCCAACGCCAAGCCCAGGATGTGCTGGGGGTCTTGAACCTGAGCATCCGTTCCGTCGAGCGCATCCAGATTCAGAGCGATGGCTACATGATCCCGCCGCCGATCCCCTTTGCCCGCGCCGACTATGCCCGTCTAGAAACAGCATCCACACCGGTGGAGGGGGGACAGCAAACCGTGCGCGCCCAAGTCACCCTCGAGCTCCGTTACTGAGCCTCTGCTCTGTTGCCTGGAATGATTCACAAATGTTCACCGCATGGATTTCAGCTCTCCCGCCAAAGGGCTTCTGGTCAGAGCAAGCCTTGGGCAGCAACAGACAGCGGCTCTGGACGAGCGAAGTCTCAGTGATTCAAGAGTGATTCAATCCATCTAACCAACTCGGCAAAGTGGAAGCGGCTGCTGTTCGCTACCGCATCAGAATAACGATGGAGATACCACATTCATTAGAATAGCGATGGAAAGTTGCGGGTAGTTTGCTTTCCCGCGCCACCCTGCCTCGGTTTATCTATGGATCCCAGACCGGAGAGCGCTAGTGCAGCTCCTGCGCCTGAGAAGGCGAAACTCGTCTCTGGCAGAAGTCAAGACGGCAGTCTGCAAGCCCGTGTACTGATTGTGGATGATAGCTACATGGTGGCAGAGATGCTGTCCAACTTTTTGGGCAAGCAGGGCTGCAGTATTTCTTATGCTTTGGATGGCCTCTCCGCGCTGGAGCAAATTCGCCGCCAACCCCCAGATCTGATCATTGCCGATTGGGTCATGCCCTCCCTGAACGGCCTAGACCTGTGCCGTCAACTGCGGCAACTGCCGGAATATGCTTGGGTGTACTACATCATTATGACTGCCCGCGAGGGCAACGATAGCATGGAGCGGGCTTTGGAGGCAGGCGCCGATGAGTTTCTTTCCAAACCCTTTCAGGCTGCAGAGCTGCTGACGCGGGTGCGGGCAGGGCTGCGCATTGTAGAAAGTCGCCGCCAGCAATATCTGCTCAAAACCGGGCAAAAATCTCCTCCCTCTCCCCCCAAGTCGATTGGTTTGGAGGTGGGTAACCGTCAGGATTTGGTGGCTCGTTTGCCGCTGCGGGTGGCCCAGGCCCGTGCCCAATCGGAACCCCTCAGCTTGTTTGTGCTGCGCTTGGCCAACCTCGGTTCTCTGGCACAAGGGCTGGATGCTGACGGTCGGGCTGATCTGCTCAAACTGTTTAGGGAGCGTTTGGCCAATAACCTGCGCGATGGAGACGACCTGTTTTGCTACGACGAGGGGCAGTTTATCATTCTGCTGCCGGGGAGCACCTTGGCTGCTGCGCAAATTGCTGCCGAACGCTGCTGCCAGCGAATGATTCAGGATCCCTTTGTGGTGAATGGGCGGGCGCTGCCGGTGCAGCTCCAGTTTGGAGCGGCCAGCCTCATGGACAGCGATGATCCCAAGGGGGTGGCTCTGTTGCGTCGGGCTGCCCAGGCTATGCGAGATAGCAGGAATGTGCACAGCTCGGTGGTGACTGCTCCCCATCCCATCCCAGTTTCCGACCGCGTCAGCGGAACGGAGTCCTCAGAGCTGCTGAAACGCCTGCAGCGTCTGGAAAAAGAAAACGCCGAACTGCGCCGAGAGCTGGAGACTCGCCTCAGGCAGATTGAGGATCTCCGCCAACACCATCAAGAGCTGAGTCGAAAGATGCAGGCTCCTGCACCGGAGTCAACCACAGCGGGATCCCTGGCCCGCAGACCCTTGCGCTTGCGGCGGCGAAAACTCCGGCAGCTTTGTCTGAAGCGTCAACTGAGCCGTAGAAGACCGCGCCTGGCCTTGGGGCGGCTGAGCAGGTAGTGATGGGCTGAGCGAACGGGAGAGACGGAAGGGAGGTGCAAAAGGCTATGATGGGCATTCTTCAGGGTCAAGTGGCCGGATCTGGGATCTGGAGACCGGCAGGAAGATGGTTCCTAAACAACATTGAGCTCATCTTGACGGCGGTAGGAATAGGGGTGATTCTGCTAAGTGGTTTTGTGGCCAGCCGCAGCGCTTTTAAGGACTCGGTCCCGCTGACGCGAACGGTGGAGATGGCAACGGCGGTCAGCGCCACTTTGGTGGGGGTTATCCACGGGATCCTCTTTTGGCTGTTGCGACGGCGACAAAGATGGGTAAGGCAGGAGGCAATCCGACAGATTCGGGAAATGCTGGAAGATTTGGGCAAAAACCGCCTGCAAACCATCAAGATGAGCTTGTACATGGTGCAGGCGCGTCAACCGGAACAGGAAGAGCGAACCCGACAAAGCTTTGACCGCGTTTATCAGATCCTGGCGGAGATGAGCACCTTGATCGACCACATTTCGGAAGAATCGTTGGCCGGCTGGCGCCATCGCTACCGCCAGACTCTGCAGCGGGTTGAGTCGGAGTCTCAGTAGTTTTTAAATCGTCTTTAAATCTTGAGTGGCTTAAGGGATCCCTTGAGGAGTTGGCTGAGCTGGTGGACGGTCGGATTTCGGGAAGCACCCAATTGCTCGGTCTAATCGGGGATCCGGTGGCCCACAGCTTATCCCCAGCCATGCACAATGCTGCTTTGGCAGCTATGGGGGAAAACTATTGCTATGTGCCGTTTCCGGTGGCTCCAAAACACTTGGCGGCGGCGGTGGCAGGGCTGGCGGCCATTGGGGTGCGGGGGTTTAATGTGACGATTCCTCACAAACAGGCCATTCTCCCTTTGCTCGATCAGATTGAATCGCGGGCAGCAGCGGTGGGGGCGGTGAATACGGTTTACCCCTTGCCAGAGGGCGGGTGGGCGGGCACCAATACCGATATCGATGGCTTTGTGCAGCCTTTGCTGGGTCTGGAAAAAGGGATCCCTACTCTCATTCTGGGATCCGGGGGGGCAGCGCGGGCGGCCATCCAAGGCTGTTTGGAGTTGGGGCTGGGGCCGGTGCGGGTGGCGGGGCGATCCCCCAACTCATTGCTGGCCTTGCGACAGACTTGGCCGCAGGTGGAGACGGTGAACTGGGCGGAGTTGAATTGCTACCTGTCTCAGACGCGGCTTTTGGTCAACACCACCCCCGTGGGCATGCACAAGCCGGGATCCCCTGGCGGTCAAGGGCTTTCCCCCCTGAGCCGAGAGCAACTGGGCCTGCTGTCTCCAGGTGCCATCGTCTACGACCTGATCTATGTGCCGGATCCCACTCCTCTGCTGCGGATGGCCGCCGAGTTGGGCTATACCCCCATCAGTGGGCTGGAGATGCTGGTTCACCAGGGGGCCAAGGCTCTATCGCTTTGGCTGGGAGGCAAGCCTGTGCCAGTAGAGGTGATGCGGCAGGCAGCTCAGCACCAGTTGGCCCAGGTTTAGGGTCACTCCAGGCCAGTTGGAAGCCCTCTCTCAAGGTGTAATGAGATAACAACAACTACCGGGCTAGCAATCCAAGGTTGTTTCCCGCTCCCAGGGCGTGATCTGACGGTTGTATTCCTGCCACTGTTGGCGTTTGAGCTTGAGGTAGGCATTCACAAAGGGATCCCCCAGCCTGCTACGGAACAGGGTACTTTGGTCTAAGTGGTTGAGGGCTTCGACCAAAGAGCCGGGCAACGTTGGGGCATTGGGGAGGGGATCCGTGTAGGTGTTGTTGTCGCAGCGGGGGCCAGGATCCCGTTGGTGTTGGATCCCGTCCAGGCCGGCGGCAATGAGACCGGCAGCCAAAAGGTAGGGATTGGCGGCAGCATCGGCCAAACGCAGTTCAAACCGCCCGGCATCCGGGATCCGAATGGCGTGGGTGCGATTATTGCCGCTGTAGCTGATCGTATTGGGAGACCAGGTGGCCCCAGAGAGCGTGACGGGGGCATTGAGGCGGCGATAAGAATTGACCGTCGGGTTGGTGAGGGCACACAAAGCAGGTGCATGGTGTAGCACCCCGCCGATGAAGTGATAGGCCAGTTGAGAAAGCCCCAATTCCCCTTGGGGATCGGCGAATAGGTTTTGCTCCCCCTGCCAAAGAGAAATATGGGTGTGGCAGCCGTTGCCCGTCAGATGGGCAAAGGGTTTGGGCATGAAGGTGGCCCGGTAGCCATGCTTTTCGGCAATGCTTTTCACCATGTATTTGAAAAAGGCGTGGCGATCAGCCGTAACTAGGGCATCGTCAAACCGCCAGTTCATCTCAAACTGGCCGTTGGCATCCTCGTGATCGTTTTGATAGGGATCCCAGCCCAGCTTCTGCATGCCATCGCAGATGTCTCGGATCACCGAAAAACGCCGCATCAAACTTTGCTGGTCATAGCAGGGCTTGGCCTGCTGGTCGCGCTCATCGGAAATGGCCCACTCTTCGGGCGACAGAAGCATGAACTCGCATTCGATCCCCGTCTTGACTTGAAAGCCCATGGCTTCTGCTTGGGACAACACCTTCTTCAATACCCAGCGGGGGGTTTGTGGCAAGGGATCCCCGTTGACCTGAATTAGATCGGCAGGCATCCAGGCCACTTCCGGCTGCCAGGGCAGTTGAAACAAGCGCTCGCGCTCCGGCTGGGCAAACACATCGGGATCCGCTGGAGTCAAGTCCAACCAGGCAGCAAACCCGGCAAATCCAGCCTGACCCTCTGCCATGAAGTCGATAACTGAGGCAGGCACCAGCTTGGCCCGTTGGATCCCAAGCAGGTCGGTAAAAGAGAGCAGAAAGTAGTTGATCCCTTGGGCGCGGGCAATTTCAGAAAGCGGCTGTGTCATGTACCCAAGCTAGGTCTTGGCCTCAGGTAGAGGTGTGTCTTTCCGCACAAAAATAGATCTTTATCAAAAGAAACGGCCAGGAAGACAAACACCGCCATTTGTATTCGCCCAGGGTTGCGCAGCAATGGGAAAATTCTCCCCTGGCCAACAATTACCCGTTGATGTTCCTTCCCGCTTTTGAGTCAGCCCAGATGGTTGCCAAGGCGGGGTGGAAGTTGAATGCCAAGAGGGCCAGCAAGCCATCGTTTCGAGCAGTACCTCTGGGCATGAAGGCCGGGGCGTCTGCGCCGTGGCTCCCTCAGTGAATTAGGATGGGAGAGCGTGGTTTTCCGCTTGTTCTTCTCTTGGGTAGATCTGGAGCAGCGTAGATGGCAGTTTACGAGGGCAATTTTGTTCAGACGGAGGATCTGCGTCTAGCCATCGTCATCAGTCGGTTTAACGACCTGATCACCGGCAAATTGTTAGAAGGGTGCCAGGACGCGCTGAAGCGGCATGGTGTGGATGTCGGCCCGGAGAGCAAGCAAGTGGACTACTACTGGGTGCCCGGCAGTTTTGAGGTGCCTTTGCTGGCTCACCAACTGGCCCAATCTCGCCGTTATGATGCCATCATCTGTCTGGGGGCAGTGATTCGCGGGCAAACTCCCCACTTCGACTATGTGGCAGCGGAGGTCTCCAAGGGCATTGCGGCGGCAGGATTTCGTACCGGCGTGCCGGTTATTTTCGGGATCCTCACCGCCGATACCCTGCAGCAGGCTCTGGAGCGGGCCGGGGTCAAGAGCAACAAAGGTTGGGAATACGCCATGAGTGCCCTGGAGATGGCGACGCTGATGCGCCAAGTTGCCCCCGTGCTCCAAGGCAGCTACGGCCACAGCGGCAACGGGGCCGGATCCCGTCCGTCTCTGCCCGGTGGAGCGGAAGCCCTGCAGTCTACCCTGGACAGCGCTGCTTATTGACGGCGGGTGAGGCGAGTCAGCACTTCGTTGGAACGCTGCACAAAGGCCCGCACGGCTGCCGGGTCAAAGCTTTTCTGGGTAATCAAAGCCAGATCGTAGATGTGATTGCAGATGAGGTGAACCAAGTCGGGATCCCGACCCTGATCGGCAAGAGACTGCAGGTTTTGGATAAGGGGATGGGCCGTGTTCAGAACCAGCGTGTGCTCTTCCAGAAACTCCAGCGGCTTCTGCTGGATGACGGCGTTGAGCTCCTGCAGGCGCCGCAGCGTCTCCGGCAGCAAGATCATGGCCGGAACCGACTCCGATTTAAGGGCTTCTGCTTGGATCTGCAACTTGTCTTTGCCCAGGGCTTGTCGGAAGAGATCGATCAACTTTTGGCTGCGGGTTTTTTGCGTTACCGGGTCAACAATTTCGGCGGCTTTGTCTTTATCCACCAGCGTTTCATCCAGCTCAGAGTCCACCCGCTTAAATTGGATCCCTTCTTCTTTGTATTCCCGCTCCAAAAAGCTGCTGAAGTGGCTGTCGATCCAGCTATCCAGCATGATCACTTCCAGTCCTTGAGAGCGGTGGAGATCGATGTAGGCACTCTGGGCAGCCTCATCGGTGGCGTAGTAAACTCGCTTGTTTTGCTTGTCGCGGGTGCGCTCCAGGTACGCTTTCAGGGTCACATATTCGGGTTTGTCAGCAGGGGATCCGGCCACTCGGAAAATGAGAATATCCTTAATCTGGGCAAAGAACTTGTCGTTGTTCATCGCCCCAAACTTCATAAAGAGGCTGATGTCGGGCCAGACCTTGACGTATTTTTCGTAATCTTCCCTGTACAGTTCATTGAGACGATCCGCCACCTTTTTGGCAACGTGATCCCCAATGCGTCTTACGGTGCGGTCATTTTGCAAGAAGCTGCGAGAGACGTTGAGGGGAATATCCGGACTGTCGATGGCCCCCCGCAGAGGTAGGAGGAACTTGGGGATAACTTCCTCACAGTTATCTTGGACAAAGACTTGGTTGCAGAACAGCTTGACTTGACCCTTGGTGGGATCAATATCCGGGCGCAACTTGGGAAAATAGAGGATCCCTTGCACGATGAAGGGATAGTCGGTGTTGATGTGCACCCAGAAATGGGGATCCTCTTGAAAGGGATAGAGGTAGCGATAAAACTCTAGGTAATCCTCATCTTTGAGTTCGGAAGGTGAGGTTCTCCACAGGGGCTTTTGCTTGTTGATCACTTCCCCGTTTAACTTGATGGGAACGGGGATGAAATCGCAGTATTTACGAACCAATTCCCGAATGCGGCTTGGCTCCAGGTATTCTTCGTTTTCGGGGGTGATGTAAAGGGTAACGGTGGTGCCGATGCTGGAGCGCTCAGAATCGGAGAGGGTAAAAGTAGTGGTGCCGTCACAAGCCCACTTCACCGGCGTGCTGCCGGGCCGATAGGAGAGGGTGTCGATCTCCACCCGCTGCGACACCATAAAAGAGGAGTAGAATCCTAGACCAAAGTGGCCAATGATTGCTTGCTCTGCGTCTTTGCCCTTGTACTTTTGAATGAACTCTTCAGCGCTGGAAAAAGCCACCTGGTTGATGTATTTTTTCACTTCCTCGGCAGTCATGCCAATGCCGTTATCGGCCACTGCTAAGGTCTTGGCCTCCTTGTTGAGGGCAATCGTAATCTCCGGCTCTGGGAGATCTGCCACTTCGCCGGCAAGGCTGGCCATCTTCAGCTTGGTGATGGCATCAGCAGCATTGGAGATCAGCTCCCGCAAGAAGATCTCTCGATCCGAGTAGAGAGACTGCTTGATGATGGGAAAGATGTTCTCGGTGTGGATGGTGATGGATCCCTGTTCCAGCACGGTCATAGGTGGCTCAGCACTCAAACAAGCTCAGTGCTAATCTACAGAGACCGAAAAGTCCCCGACAAGCAGGCTCTTTTTCGGAAATCCGCACTCGCAACCGAACCGGCTCTCTAGAGCTGAGCTGCTCCGGGCGGAGCTTGGGTTTGGCCGTTGGCGTCAGCGGCGCGGAGTGCTTCATCCAAAGCCAACTGTTGAGCCCAATCTTGGCCGACTCGAATGGTGACATCGGAGTTGAGAACGCCAGTAGATTCTACCCGCACTTCTCCCAGGCCAATGGCGGCGCGGATCTGTTTAGCCCCCTCCCGATCCCCGCTCTGGGCGAGGATCTCCGTTTGCTGCAGCACCTGAGTGCTGTCTTCCACGGCAAAAGCATGGGCGTATCCTTGCCTCACCAATTCTTGCACCATACGGCGGGCCATCCCCGGCTCTCCGGTTGCGTTTTGCACGGCTATGCGCAGGCGGTGTGGAGGAATGCGGGCTACCTCTGCCTCCAGGCCAAAGTGGGAGACGGCCACCCGTCGGATCCCGGCTGGATCCGGCAGCCAGTAGCTGGTGGAGAATTCTCCCGGCTGACTGAAGCGGCCCGGCAGCAGCACCAGGTCGATGCGATCGCCCCCAGAGGTGAGGACAAACTTGGCCAAGCTCAGAACCTCTTCCCAGGTGAGGTTGGTATCGAGGTTGGTGCGGATAACCTGCAAAATCTTTGGGATCCGCGGCCAGACGGCAGGAGAGAGCAGTTCCCGGCTCAGGGCCCGCAGCAATTCCTGTTGCCGTTGCACCCGACCGATATCCCCCAATCCCAGGTGATCGCGGCGAAAGCGGGCAAAGTGGTGGGCTTGTTCTCCATTGAGGCGTTGCCAGCCGGGCTCCAGGTGGATGAACAACTGCTGGGTGTGATCTGCGTACTGCAT
The DNA here is from genome assembly GCF_047462035.1 of Synechococcus sp. R5-15. NCBI lineage: Bacteria > Bacillati > Cyanobacteriota > Cyanophyceae > Synechococcales > Synechococcaceae > Synechococcus > Synechococcus sp. R5-15. The sequence goes on from NZ_JANSIK010000081.1 coordinate 29,923, forward strand.
CGGTTCCGGCACGTAGATTTCCACGCCGCCCACCGCATCGATCAGCTCTTCCAGAGCATCGGTATTGAGGCGAATGTAGCGGTCAATCGGGATCCCACCCATCAAGTGGCTGACCACCTGAGCCGTCAGCGCCGGGCCCCCTGCCAAGTTGGCAGCATTGATCTTGGCCACACCAAAGCCAGGCAAGCGCACACGAGTGTCGCGGGGGATGGACAAAACGGTAATCCGCCGCGCCTGGGGATCAAAGCGGGCCAAGAGAATGGTGTCGCTGCGGGTGTGGAAGCGATCTCGCTCTGTGGGCAAGGGCAGGGTGGGATCCGGGTTGTCCGTGCCGAGAATGAGGATATGCAACGAGCGATCCAGAGCCGCAGCCCGTAAGGCATCAGGACGGAAGGCTTCTTGTTCTGCAGGAGTGAGGGAAGTTGGGATCACCTGACGGGGCAACATCACGGCCAAGAGGGCACCGGCAGAACCCGCCAACACAGCCGTGAGCCCCAACAACAGCCAGAGGATCCCCTGACGAATAGCCTGCTGACGAGCTGCGCGGACACGGTCAGGACGGGGGGGATAGTGGAAGGAGGGCATCAGGTCAGACCAGGTCTCGCGAGCGCGTACAGGAAAGGGTGTACTGTCTGGGTGGTGTTGCCAACTCCACCAATTCAAGGCCATGTTACCCTATCCTCAGTTTTCAGAGTTGTCTGGATCCAACTTCAGCGAGGTAGCAGTCGCCACAGGGGGATCCCTGCAGCCGTTGTCGGGAAAGTCAGAGGTGCATCTTTGGCTGCAGACAGTCCCCCCGTTGGAGAAGTTGCTCCCCCAGCTCGGCCTTCTTTCCCCTGAAGAATGTCGGCGGGCAGAGCGTTTACAACTGCCGGCAGATCGGCGCCGCTTTCTGGCCGGTCGTCTTGGGTTGCGGAGCTTGCTCAGCCGCTACAGCGGCATTCCACCCCAGGGGATCCCCCTCGACCACAGTTCTACCGGCAAACCCTACTGGCGGGATCCACCCCTACCGCTGCAGTTCAACCTCAGCCACTCCCACGAGCGCGTCCTGATCGGCCTGAGGTTGCAATACCGCATTGGAGTGGATCTGGAATGGGTTCGACCTGTGCCCCGCTGGCAGCGCATCGCCCAGCGCTACTTTTCGGCTGCCGAGCAAGTCCGTTTGGCCAACTGTCCAGCTCCAGAGCGGGATGCCCTTTTCTTTCAAATGTGGACACAAAAGGAGGCGCTCCTGAAGGGAACAGGCAGGGGTCTGGCCGGCTCCAGAGCTTTGGACGGGGACTCTTGCTGGGTAACCCTACCCCTTCGGGTTGCCGGTGGCTACGCCGCTGCGGTAGCCCTTGAAATGAGGGGCGAAATACCCGAAGACGGAGGGGAAGCCCTAACTGTGCGGCTCTACACGGATGTAGAGGGCTAGACAGCCGCAGCGGCAAAATCTCTCCACCCACCGCTCGAGCTGCTATCTTGAGTTTCCAAGCTACTCCCCTCAGCGGGAGAGAGTTTTTGATTCCATGGTGTTGCCATGTTAAGCAGGTTCTGTCGTTTCCTGGTGTTGGGAATTTGGCTATCGGTTCTCATGATTGGGATCCCGCATCCGGTATGGGCGCGGGATCTCTCCAGACAAACGCCGCAGGAGAAGGTTATTGAGTTGGGTACTGCCGACAATCAGTTGGTGTTTGTGCCCAAGGAACTGTCTTTTCGCAACGGCAGCCTCTACCGTCTCCGCCTGAGCAACCCCAGCCAACTGAAGCACTATTTCAGCGCCAAGGATTTTGCCGATGCCGTCTGGACCCGCAAGCTGGACGTGGCCGGCGTGGAAATTAAGGGCCAGATCCGAGAATTGGAACTGAAGCCAGGCGCTTCGGTGGAGTGGCAATTTATTCCTCTGAAATCTGGGGTCTATTCTCTGGTTTGCACCATCCCCGGCCATGCAGAAGCAGGTATGGTGGGGCAGATTACCATCGGCGATTGAGATCCTCTTCCTGGGCTACCCGGCCAAAAGGGGATAGAAAAGAGAAAGACGCTGCCAGGCCAATCCATGAAAAACCCGCTCACGCCCAAAGCCCTTCGCGCTGCCGACGCGAACGCGGAACACTGGACTCGGGGATGCCAGGCAGCCCCCCCTCGAAAGAGCAGGCTCTCCCTTTCGGAACGGGTTGCTGGCTATGCCATAGCGCTTCTCTCCCTCACTGCTGTCCACGGGATCCGCTACTACAACGAACCACAACTGACCGTCGGCAGCCGCTCCCCGCAGACGTTTCTCGCCCCTGCTGCGGCGGAGATCGAAGATGTGGAGGCTACCCAGGCCCGACAAGCTGAGGCGCGGCGGCGGGTGGCGCAGGCCCTTAAAATCAACAGCACCGCCAACGACAGCATGCGGCAAAATCTGGAGGCTCTCCTGGCTGAGGTGGAGGCCATCCGCCAAGAGGCAGGTTCTCTGCCCTATGTTTCTGTCCAGTTGCTGTCTCTGCCAACGCAGATCTATCTGCGCCAGCTTTCCCCAGAGGAGTGGGAACTCCTTCAGGCTCGCGCCCGACAAGAGGCCATCCGCGGAGCCACCCCATCTCCTTCAGAAGAGCCTTCTTCGGGGCGACCGGAGCAGCTTCCTCCGGAGCAGCGGGCCAAGCAAGAGCTTGTCGAGGTTTGGCAGCGGGTCTGGTTGGACGGATCGGCCACCCAGATGGCGGCGACGGATCCCTATACCCAGTTGATTGCCCAGGTGGAAGCGGCGCAGCAGCGCTATCGGGCAGCTTTGCCGGCTCTGGAGCAGCTCACCCCCCCTGTTCCGGCCACAGTTCTCAACTTGGCAGATGCGGATTGGCAGCATTTGCAAACCTTGAGCCGGCGGGTCTTGGAGCGCCTGCAGAAGATAGGGATCGTGGATGGCCTGCCCCGCGAAGTTCGCGCCGAAGGGATCCAAGCCCAACTGGACGATTTGATGTTTCCGGGCAATGCTGCCCAACGACAGGAGCTGCAGGCCCTGGTCTATCAGTGGCTGCAGCAGGTGCTCATTCCCAATGTGGAGGTGGATCCCCAGCGCACCGAGCAGCGCATCCGCGCCGAGCTGGAAAAAGTCGAGCCGGTTCTGATCTCGGTTGCCGAGAACCAGGTGATCGTGCGAGCAGATCAGCTCATCACTCCCGAAATTTTTCTCATCTTGGACCACTTTGGGCTCACCCAGCGCGGGATCAACGTCTGGGGCTTGGTGGGGGTGGCCGGCGTGATGGGCCTGGGCCTGGCTGTCTTTGTGCCTCTGCAGCAACGCTTGCGGCCAGGGTTGCGCCGCCGGGATCGGGTGTTGATCCTCATAGTTTCCCTGACCGCTCCCCTTTTGGCGGCCTTGTTCAAGCTGGAGTTCAGCTCCCTGCCGGCGGTGGGGCTGTTGCTGGGCAGTTTTTACGGGGCAGGGCTGGGCCTGGTGGTGGTGGTGGGCCAGGCGTTGTTTTTGCCCTTGGTCTCCTCTGCCAACCTGCTCACCCTTGTACCCTTGTTGTCCGGCAGTGTGGTGGCCTCTGCCCTGGCCGGGCGTTCCCGTTCCCGCGAAGAGCTGGCCTTGTTGGGAGGAGGAGCGGCAGCGGTGCAGATGCTGGCCTACGGGGCGGTTAGCTTGGCCACCACCGGTGGCATCGACCTGTTGGCCATGGCTTTGGCAGGGGGAACCAGCTTGGGATGGAGCATTGTTGCCCTGGGAGCCAGCCCCTACCTGGAGCGCCTATTTGACTTAGCCACCCCCATTCGTCTGATCGAGTTGAGCAATCCCAATCGCACGCTGCTGCGGCGGCTGGCTGCAGAGGCCCCCGGCACCTTCCAGCACACTCTGCTTGTGGCCACTTTGGCAGAACGGGCTGCCCAGAAGCTGAACCTCAACGTGGAGCTGGTGCGCACCGGCACTCTTTACCACGACATCGGCAAGATGCTGCAGGCCCGCTACTTCATCGAGAACCAGATGGGCAGCCTCAACCCCCACACCCAACTGGACGATCCCTATCGCAGTGCTCAGATTATCAAGGCCCACGTCAGCGATGGCTTGCGCCTGGCCAAGCAATATAATCTGCCTACCGCCGTCCAGGCGTTTATCCCTGAGCACCAGGGGACGATCCTGATTGCCTATTTCTACCATCAAGCCCAGATGAAAGCCGGGGGTCAGCCCGTACCCGAAGAGCCGTTCCGCTACGATGGCCCGATCCCCCAGAGCAAGGAGACGGGGGTGGTGATGATGGCCGATGCCTGTGAAGCCGCCCTGCGCAGCATGACTCTGAGCGATGGCTTCGGCCCCGATGTGGTCGAGCGGGCAAAAGCTGTTGTCCGCAAAATTGCCCAGGCCCGTTGGCAAGATGGCCAGTTGGTTGACAGTGGGCTGACGCTGGAGGATTTGGAGGTGGTGGCAGACGCTTTCGTGGAGGTCTGGCGGGAATCCAACCACGAGCGCATCCCCTACCCCAGTTTCACCCCTGCCCCCTCGCTGCCTGAGACTGCCTCTGCTCAGGCCCAGATCCCGGTGTTGATGAGCCCCTCTACGGGATCCCCTTAGCCAGGTGACCTCTCCCGTTCGCGTCAGTGAGACGGAGTCCTCAGAAGCTAAGTAGGTGGAGAAAGGTCTAGCCCTGCGGCTCATCGATCAGTACGATAGGGGATCGTTCTGTGGACCCAGTATGAACCAAGGCAGTCCTAGGATTTGCAGCCCTAGGCGGAGGATTTTTGTTTTATTGTTTTTGGATGGCCTGCTGAATGTTTCATGGAGCTCCTACTTCCTCTGCCGATCCCAAAGCTTCTGCAGCTCCTTTTCAGATTCCACCTCTGTCTCAGTCCAGCCCTGTCCAACTGTCGCTGGTCATTCCCACCTACAACGAAGCCTCCAGTATCTGCAGCCTGATCCGGCAGTTGTGTGCCCACCTAGACACGATTCTGCCTGGAAGCTATGAGTTGATTGTGGTGGATGACAATAGCCCCGATTACACTGCCAAAGTGGCCCAAGGATTGCAAAAAGAATTCCCTCAACTGCAAGTCATTTGTCGCCACCACGAACGAGGCCTGGCCACTGCCGTGCTGCGGGGATGGCAAGCTGCCCGCGGCGAGGTGTTGGGGGTTATGGATGGGGATTTGCAGCATCCGCCGGAGATCATCCTCAAATTGTGGCTGCTCATCCAGAAGGGGGCAGATCTGGCGGTGGGCAGCCGCTATGCGGAGTCGGGGGGGGTGAGCCACTGGAGCCTGGGCCGACGCATCGTCTCCCGTGGGGCCCAATGGATCGGGTTGGCTCTGCTGCCAGGGATCTTCAGCCGTGTTTCCGATCCGTTGAGCGGACTGTTCCTGGTCAGACGCCAAGCCATTGCCGGGATCCCGCTCAACCCCAAGGGTTACAAGCTGCTGATCGAGGTGCTGGCGCGGGGCCGGGTGAAAACCATTGCCGAGGTCGGCTACATCTTTCAGGAGCGCCAAAACGGGGAGAGCAAAATCCAACTGCAAACTTGTCTCCAATATCTCCACCACCTGATGGTGCTGCGCTTTTCGCTAGGGCAGGTGGGATCCTTTTTGCGCTTCAGCACGGTTGGCCTATCCGGCACCTTGGTGGACATGGCTTTGCTCTATGTTTTGCACGATCCCACCAACTTAGGATGGGATCTCATAACCAGTAAGCTGGTTGCTTCGGAGGTGGCCATTCTCAATAACTTCCTCTGGAACGACCTGTGGACTTTTCGCCATGTGACCCGCTTGCAGCCGGGGCCCTGGAATCGCCTGAAGCGGTTGGCGAAGTTTAACGTTATCTGCTTAATTGGCTTGGTTCTCAACACTTCACTGGTGACCTTGCTGAGCGAGCGCTTGGGCATTCATTATTTGTTGGCCAACTTAATTGCCATCGGTATTGTTGTATTCTGGAACTTCTACCTCAACTCCAAGCTGAGCTGGAGGAGTGCAGAGGTTAAGTCGGACTCTGTGGGTGGCCAGTCTTGAGTATGGCTTTTTCCAGGAAGAGCCAATCCGGAGGTATGGGCATTTCGCTCATTTCCTCACGGTCTGGGCCCCCTTTGGCATCCACCTTCGCCCCTTGTTCCTATGGCTGCGCTAAGTAGAGTTAGGGCGGATCCCCTCTAGGGCGATGATCTCCTGGATCACCGAGCGAACAACGGGAGCAGCCGTCGTCGAGCCGAAGGCATCTTCCCCCTGGGGCTCGTCGATCACCGCCAAGATCACGTAATTGGGGCGAATGGCCGGGAAATAGCCCACAAAACTGGTGATGCGCTTGCCGGGCAAATAGCCCCCCCGTGGCCCGGCTTTCTGGGCAGTGCCGGTTTTGCCGCCGATCTCATACCCCTCGATCTTGGCCGATTGCCCCGTGCCAAAGTCCACCACATCCCGCATTTGGATACGCACTGCCAGCGTGGCTTGCTCGGATAGTACCCGCACCGGCTGCGGCTGCGGGGATCCCCAAACCAAAGTATCCGTATCCTTTTCCACCAAGCCTCGCACCACATGGGGCTGCACTTTCAGTCCGCCGTTGGCAATGATGCAGTGCATGGCAGCCAACTGTAGAGGAGTGAGGGCCAGCCCCTGGCCGAAAGCGACAGTGGCCCGCTCCACCGGCACCGTAACAAACTGTCGCAGCGGTTTCAAACGGCTGGCCGGCTCAAAGGGCAAATCCACGCCACTGCGCTCGTTGAACCCCAGCCGCACCAAGGCATTGTAGTACTGGCGGGGATCCAGCTTGCGCATCAGGTGTACCATGCCCACATTGCTGGATTGCCGCAGGATATCCGTGACGCTCATCCAGCCATGGGCCCCTCGTTGGTGGTAGTCGTAATTTTGAATGGGCCACTGACCGATGAGAATCCGACCCTCGTCATAGACCCGTTCATCTGCTGTAAAGGCTCCAGCATCCAACCCAATGGCAATGTTGATGGGCTTGAAGGTGGATCCCGGCTCATACAAATCCGTTACGGCCCAGTTGCGAAAAAGACCGGGGTCATACTCAAAGTAGCGGTTGGGGTCATAGGTGGGCTCGCTCACCAGCGCCAGAATTTCCCCTGTCTGGGGCTGGAGGACAATCACCGTGCCCCGCAGGGCTCGAAACCGCTCCAGTTGCACTTTCAGGGCAGCGCGGGCAGCTCTTTGCAGGCGCATATCTAGGGTAAGTTGCAGCACCGTCTCGCCAGATTGCAGCAGCCCTTCCGGCACCTCGGCAGCCAACAGTCGTCCGTAGCCATCGCGAGGAATAGTAACAGGCTGAACAGTACGCTCCAGCAGCTCTTGCCGGGAATATTCCACTCCCGCTTGGCCCTGATGATCCAGATCCACATAGCCCACCACCTCGGCGGCCATCTCTTTTTGGGGGTAAACGCGTTGCCGCTCGCTCACCAGCTCCAGGCCATCCAGATGCAGAGCCTGAATTTGATCTGCCACCTCCTGGGATACCCAGCGCTCCACCCGCACTGCCTGATTGGCCGATAGCCGCTGCGCCAGTTGCTCTACTGGACGCCGCAACAGGGGAGCAAGAGCGGTGGCAATTTCCTCTGGAGTGCGTTTGCCAAAGAGGCGGGGATGGGCCCAGAGAGTATAGACGGGGCGATCTACGGCCAGCAATTCTGCCTGCTGCTTGGCAATAGAATGACGATCCACAATTGAGCGACGAGGAATGAAAGGTCTTAGCTGGGCTCGCTGCTGGGCTTCGGCTCGCTGCTGCAATAGGGGTGCCTGTTGATGTTGCAAATAAACCAGACGTGCTCCTGTTACAAATAGGGCGATGATCAAAGCCAGTCCGGTCATGCCGGCGCGAAAGTCAAGCTGGCGGGCCGTCGGGATCCGCTCCCCCAAGAGCCATCCCAGCGTTGTTCCCCACTGCCTAGAGCTTCGCGGTGAAGGGATCCAAGAACCTCTGCGTCGGCGCCGTTGAGCAAGTTGCCGGCCATTTTGCCTTGTCTCCAGAGATTTCGGCACAGGCCGCCCTACCCTAGCCCTAGGTCTGCTTTCCATTGCAATCCTCACATGAGCACCACCGCTAGTTTGGCGCTCATCCCACTGTTATGCCACCCCACAGCTTCTTCCCGGCGCCTCGTGCAGTCAGCCACTCAATTTCCGCTCCTGGTTGGAGAGAGGGGAAGTTGAATACAGCACAGCGAAAACCGGAGGACTTACTGCTTTTCATAATTTTTTAAACGCTTCGTATGCTCGGAAACAGACGACCGGCAGACTAGCAAGCCATAATCTAAACAAATCCAGCTTTCTCGGAGTTAAGTCTATGAAATGCGTGAAGGAGAGCTACAACAAGCGCGTGTACCAAGAGCCTCCCAAGGATTTAAAGGATTTATCTTCTGGGCTACTTCTTGCCTTCATTCCTCTATCTTTCTTGACTGTACTTTGGTTGCACCAAGGCGATCGCCGCTTCACCTGCTTTCGAGTTGACCAGTCTGCGGTTAACTGCGAAGTGTTTTTCCAGCCGCTTCTGCCTTTGCCAAGTACGACTGAACTCTACAAGGACGTGAGAGGGGCTGGAACCAAAACCGAAATCAAAACAGTAAGAGACCAAACTAAACGAACAACCCACTACAAAAAAAATACTACTATTATGTCACGCTGAAAACTCCTGCAGGAGAAAGGAAAGCCTGGTCAGCTTCCAGTGAGAGGGAGGCTCAGGAACTGGCAAGGCGCGTTCAGTCTTTTGTGAACGGCACAGAGAGTCAGCTCTTAGTAGATAGCGATAAGTTCGACTTAGGAGATTTAGTGATTGCGATCTTGTTTTCCCTCATCTCATTGCTATTTCTTTTGATAGGGGTTTCTGTGCTGATATCGGCTTTGTGGCGCCGCCGCGTGACTTTGGACAGCTCCCTGTACCAAATCCAGGAGGAGTACCTCACTCCTTTTGGATCGCGAGGGCAGAAAACTTATTCCTTCCGAGATGTGCAGCAGGTCATGGTTCGGGCCAGGACAGATTCTGATGGCGATACTAGCTTTTCGGTAGAGGTGACATTGCAATCACAGAAGCCTTTGCTATCCATCTCCAGTGGCGGTGAATCAGAGGCGCGGGCAGAGGCCAAGAAGCTAGGTCAACTTTTGGGGCGTCCGGTCATTTTTTTGCGGGAAACAAAGTCATCGGGAAAGTCATCGGGCATTTTTTTTCGGAAAACAAAGTCATAGTGCTAGAGGGACGTAGCCCCGAGAGGTATTCAAGGTAAGTTAGATCTGTCCATCTGCCCATAGGGATCCCCTCCATTGCCTAGAGCGGTTTGGCTAATCCTGGGGTTGGGCTTGTTCATGCGGGGACTGGTGGCTGCCCTTTTGCCGCCGGGCTTTGACGAAGCCTACTACTACCTCTACACCCGCCATCTGGATTGGAGCTATTTTGACCATCCGCCGCTGGTGGCCTGGACAACGGGCTTGGGGCCTGCCTTGACCGGCCAGGTGTCGGCTTTTTCTATTCGACTGGGATCCCTGCTGCTCTATTCTGGCTCTTCCCTATTCCTCTACTACACCGGAGCGCGCCTTTTCTCTGTTCGGGCGGGACTGATCAGCTTGGCGGCCATCAGCATCGCACCCATCCTTTGGATTGGGTTTGGGGTGCTGACCCTGCCGGATAGTCCGCTGGTCTTTTTTACGGCAGCAACCCTATGGGTGGCCAGCCAGGAGTTTTTCCCGGTGCCTTTGGGGCAGGGGAAATTGGCTGTCTATGGGGCGGCTCGCTATCGGCCAGGGCCTAGGCTAGCGCTCATAGGTCTCTTGGTGGGGCTGGCCTGCTTGGGGAAATACCACGGCTTGGCTTTGGGGTTTGGCCTGGTACTCTTTTGTCTGCTCAGCCCAGTTCATCGCTGCGCCTTGAGGTCAGGATGGACGGTGCTGGCCGTGCTGGGCTTTGTGCTGGCCTTTAGCCCGGTGCTGCTCTGGAACGCCCAGCAGGATTGGGTCTCCTTTCGCTTTCAGGCGGGGCGGGCGGTGCCGGAGGCAGGGTATCAACTGCAAGCGCTGGGGCTGACGATCCTTTCTGAAATCTTTTACCTGTTCCCCAGCTTGGGGATCCCTTTGGGGTGGGCGAGTTTGGCAGGGACGGGTCGGGTGGCCCTGCAGATTCTCCGCGGGATGCGGCTGACGGATGAAGAGCTCAAGCACCTTTTGATCCTGGCCTGTGGATTACCGCTGGTGTTGGCCTTTACCTTGATGGGAGGCTACCGGCCCATCTTGCCCACCTGGCCCATGCCGGGGTTTTGGGTGCTGACGCTGCTGCTGGGATCCTTCTGGGAACGGTGGCCGGGAGCGAAGCGAACCTTGGTGGGGACGGCAGTGATGGTCAGCTTGGTGGTGGGGGTGGGGCTGGCCCATGTGCGCTATGGCCTGCTGCAAGAGCCGGGAGGGATGGGCCTGTGGCCCGTGGAGCAGGATCCCTCTACTCAGCTCATTGAAATTGAGCAGTTGCGGCAGCGGTTTCGGACAGATCCCCGCCTGGCTCAAGCCCTTGAGGAGGCAGAGTTCGTTTTTACCAATGTCTATTTTTTGGGCGGTCAGATCGCCATGGCCCTGGCTCCGCTAACGGACAAGCCTCTGACCTGCCTGGATGCGGATTTGCGGGGCTTTGCCTTTTGGTCGCAGCCGCAGGACTGGCTGGGGCAGGATGGGCTGCTCATCACTTCCAAGCTGTTCCAGCCGAGGGCAGGGATCCCGGCCACCTATGGCGACTACTTTGCCCAAATCGAGCCTGTGGCCGAGGTTCCCCTGGTGCGGGCAGGGGCGGTGGCGCAAACCTTTCAGGTGTACCTGGCTCGACAGATGCGCAAGCCCTATCCCCGCCCTTATTCCCGCCTGCAATAACAGCAGAGGACATCCTGGGCAAAGCTAGAGGGGGCGATGTCTGTCGAACCAGCGCATCAGCATTGCAGCCAAGCGTTCGGGGTTGTGGCGCACCAAGCCGGTCTCTGGATCCTCTTGCATGACGTTAGCCAAAACGGCACGGCAGCCCAGGTAAGCCAGTTTGTCGGGATCCAGCACCACAAACTCAGAACCGCTGCGGCGGTAATGCTCCAAAGCGCGCGGGGAGGGTGGCTCCCGCTGCACCAGCACGCCGTCAAATAGGCGCACTCCTGCCACCCGATCCAAAGCCATGACGTGATCCCCAACGGTATAGCCGTCGGTTTCCCCCGGCTCGGTCATGATGTTGCAGACGTAGATGTGGGGGGCCATATTTTTGGCCAGAGCTTCCACAATTTCCGGTACCAACAGGTTAGGGATGATGCTGGTGTAGAGGCTACCCGGCCCCAGCACCACAAACTCTGCCGCCTCAATAGCCTCGATGACTTCCGGTAGGGCGGGAGGGTTGGGGGGGTCACAGCCGATTCGGCAAATGCGTCCTCCGGCTTTGGCAATGTTGGACTCTCCCACCACGCGGCGGCCATCGCTCAGCTCCGCCCAGAGGGTAACATCCGCCAGGGTGGCCGGCAGCACCCGCCCCTGAATGGCCAAGACTTGCGAGGTGGCAGTGATGGCCCGAATCAAGTCGCCGCCGGTTACCGCGGTGAGGGCAGTGATGAACAAATTGCCGAAGCTGTGGCCGCTTAGCCCTTCCCCCGACTGGAAGCGATATTGAAACAGCTCGGTGAGCAGCTTTTCTTCGTTGGCCAGAGCAGTGAGGCAGTTGCGGATATCGCCGGGGGGCAAAACGCCGATCTCCCGCCGCAGACGCCCTGAGGATCCCCCGTCATCGGCCACCGTGACAATGGCTGTGATGTTGGAGCTGTAGCGCTTCAGACCCCGCAGCAGGTTGGAGAGGCCGGTGCCGCCCCCCAGTACCACAATGCGGGGACCACGGCTGAGACGCCGCCGCGACAACAGCTTATCCACCAGCGCTTCATCTCCCTCGGGGATCAGCACATCCTCGATGGAGCGCATGGCGCTGCGAAACCCCAGCACCACCATCACCAGCCCGATCCCGGTCACCAGGGGGCCACTGATGTTGTTCGGGATCCAAGTGGTAATCAAGCGCAGGGTGATGTCGATCAGCCGCTTCAGGCGAAAGATGGGGGTCAACTCCGTCCAGATGGCAATGCCCAGCACCATCAGCAGCACGCCCCCAACCGCCAGGCTCAGCCAGCGTTTAACGGCTAAACCGGGAAAGAGCCATTTCCAGCCACTTCCCGGCCAAGCAGCCTTGCGGCGGCGAATGCCCCAAGCGGCGGACTTGTTGCTGGGCACAGGCTTAGGCATGGGAAGGTGCAGGAACGCCGGCCAAAGGGATCCTAACCTGTTGCTGGGCAACGCCGGCTTCGCCGGGCGCCGGGCCAAAGCGGGCTTCCAGCTCCCGCTGAGAGTCGAGCAGATGGCGATGCTGAACCTGAACATTCAGGTCGGGAAGAACGTGGTTGCCGGCAGGGACAGTCCAAGGCTGCAAATCCTGGGCCAGGCGCTCCACCAGGGCCACCGAGCGGTGCTGACCGCCGGTACAGCCGATAGCCAAAGTCAGGTGGGGGCGACGTTCTGCGCGGTAGTGGGGCCAAAACGCTTTGATCAGGGACAAGATGTGCTGGTAGGTGGATTGTGTGATGGGATCCGCAAACAAGAACTCCTGCAGCAGGGGATCCTGCCCAGTGAGGCGACGCAGATGGGGCTGAAAGAAGGGGTTGGGCAAAAAACGCACATCGAACAGCAAGTTGGCATCGGGGGGAACGCCGTATTTGAAACCGAAGCTGACCAGCCTTAGGTTGAGGGGCTGGGGGATCCCTTGCACCAAAGCTTGCAATTGCTGCCGCAGTTGCTGGGCATTGAGGTCGGAGGTATCCAACCAGTGGGTGCAGCGTTCCCGCACCGGGGCCAGAGCCAGCCGCTCTTGCTCAATGGCCTCCAACAAACCGGCAGCTTCCCCGTAGGGATGGGGACGGCGGTGGGCGCTGAGACGGTTGAGCAACACTGGGGAGCGGGCCTCCAAGAATAGGAAAGGGATCCCTTGCGATTGCACCCAAGCAGCCAGGGTGGGAACTTGATCCCGGTACTCCTGGGCGTGGAGATTCAAGCTGATGGCCAAAGCAGCGTGATGGGTCCGCATCGCCTCAACCAAGGGGATCACCTGGGCAGGCGGGATCCCTTCTAGGCTGGTGTACCCCAGTTGTTCCAACTGCTGGATGGCCAAAGTTTTCCCGGATCCCGTCAGGCCGGCAATGACCAGAACGGGGGGCGCGACTGACATGGGTTTATCCTGCATGGAGCTTATTCTAGGGCGAGAGGCGGCCAAAACAAGCGCCGGAAGAATGGGGGGCTCAGCCACGCGGGGCGTCTAGAAACCATCATCTCAGGCCGGCGAGGCTTTTGTAGCTTTTTTATCCGTTTTCTCGGCCGGTGCAGCCGATCCCAGAAGAGGAGCGCTGGGGCAGAGATCCGCCAAAAAACATTGCTGGCACAGAGGCCTGCGGGCAGTGCAGATGGCCCGCCCGTGGTCGATCAGACGGATAGACCAGTTCTCCCAATCCGCCTGCGGCAACAACTGCATCAGATCCTTTTCGACGCGCACGGGATCCTCGTGCTCAGTGAGGCCGAGGCGGCGGCTGAGGCGCTTAACATGGGTATCGACGGTAACCCCGGCATTGATGCCAAAAGCATGAGCCAACACCACATTGGCCGTCTTGCGGGCTACGCCGGGTAGGGTGAGCAGCTCCGGCATGGTGCGGGGCACTTGACCACCGAAATCGCTCAAGATCTTGCGGCAGGCTTCCTGAATGTGTTTGGCCTTGTTGCGATAGAAGCCGGTGGAATGGATGAGAGCCTCGATCTCCTCTCGCGGCGCTGTCGCCAGGGCCTGGGCATCCGGGAAGCGACGAAATAGCTCCGGCGTTACCTGATTCACCCGCTCATCCGTACACTGAGCGGAGAGGATGGTTGCCACCAAAAGTTGCAGCGGCGTCCGGTAGTGGAGGGCACAGGTGGAGTTGGGGTAGTGGCGCTTCAGCCGAAGCAGGATCTCCAAAGCTCGCTGGCGCAGGGCCCGTTTGCTGGCCATCTTCCCCTAGCCTGACCCGGTGACAATGGCGAGGGTGTCTTTGAAGATCAGCACCACCCCCAATCCCAGTAACAACACCAAGCCCGTCTGCATCACCCGCTCCTCCAGATGCTTGGGCAGCCGTTTGCCGCGAATCGCCTCCAGGATCAAAAAGGCAATGTGTCCCCCGTCCAAGGCGGGCAGGGGCAACAGGTTGAGAAAGGCCAGGTTAATGCTAATCAAAGCGGTGAAATTAAACAGGCTGGCGGCGTCATCGCGGGCCAGATCCGCCCCGATCTTGACGATCCCCACCGGGCCGGAGACCTGAGCAGCCGTGCTTTGGAAATTCTGCAGCAACTGCCGCAAGCCGTTCAGATTGAGCATCACCACCCGCTGGTAGGCATTTCCCGCCTCCGTGAGGATCTCAGCCACGTTCTGGGCGGGGCGCAAGGTCACCTCTTGATTGGGGGCCAAGGTCACCCCAATGGCCACCGTCTCTCCCCGCGCCGCCGGGATCACCGTCAACTGCAGGGGATCCCCTTCCCCACGCTGCACCTCCAGGGGAATGGGCCGGTTCTCGCTGCTGCGGATCAGCACCTGAAAATCGTTCAGAGCTGCCAAGGCCGCCGTCTCGTCGGCAATCCCCCTGTAATCGCGATCGGCTGCCTGCAACACCACATCCCCTGCCTTCAGGCCGGCCCGCTCCGCCGGGCTATCGGGCATCACCTGAGGGATGAGAATGCCGGGATGGAGGCGCGTTACCGAGGGGATCCCCACCGAGGCGAACATCAACACCAGCACCAGATAGGCGAAGATCAGGTTGGCCATCACCCCTGCACTCATCACCACCAGGCGATCCAGCACGGGGCGGTTTTTCAGCAGATCCGGGTCGTCGGGGGGGTAGGGAGAATGTTCATCCTCGTCAGGAAAGCCCACGTAGCCCCCCAGCGGCAGGGCGCGAATGGCATACTCTGTCTCCCTGCCCTGGTATCGCCACAGCACCGGCCCAAACCCCAGCGAGAAGCGGTTGACATGGATCCCTTGGAGTTTGGCTGCCGCAAAGTGCCCTGCCTCATGCACCAGGATCAGCAGGGCGAGAGTGGCGATGGAGAGGAGAACAGACATGCGCTAGCTCTGAAAAGGCACAGAAGTGGGGAGCAGAGAGCCACCAGAGGCTACCCAGAGACCATGGGACTGTTGATCAAGTTGATCAAGGCACCCAATCCAACACTTGAGAAGAATCCTAAAGAAATCTCACAAAAACCCAAAGCGGAAGAAGGGCCTCTCAGAATACCTGCTCCACTTCTAAAATGTCGGGGATGCTTTCCCGCAACTTGCGCTCAATGCCCATCTTCAAAGTCATGGTTGAGCTGGGGCAGGCTCCACAGGCCCCCTGCAAGCGCAGCTTGACCACCGGGCCATCGATTTCCACCAGTTCCACATTGCCCCCATCGGCCATCAAGTAAGGACGCAGCTCGTTCAGGACTTTCTCGACGTTCTCGGTATTGAGTTCCAGTGCTTGTGCCATGGTTGCTTTTAGCCTCGTTGAGATTTGGATTGTAGCGGTTTCTCCACAGATCCCTCAAGCTGGCAAGGGATCGCTATGATTTCAGCATAGTCTGAATCCTTCTGGAGGAGGGCTGGCTTGGTTGTCCGGATCCCTCCAACACCAGACGACTAGAATGAGTAGGAAGCAGATTTGCCTATTCCCAGCAGCATCACCCACTCAGCAGGGCCGTCTTTTTTCTTATGCTAGACGCTTTACTGGTCATGATCTTCATGTTGGCGGGAGCTGGCCTCGGGTTTTATGGCCTGGATCTGCTCCCTCCTGCCGCCATTCAGGGGGCCAATGTGGAAGGAGCCCGTGTCGTCACCAGCGGCTTTGGCGTGCTGGCAGGACTGGCTTTGGGATCCCTGGTGCGCTGGAGCTACCGTCGCTTCGAGGCCAATGTGCGCTCCCTGCCGCCGGACGTGTTGATCAGCCGCTCGGTGGGGTTGGTGATCGGCTTGGTGATCGCCAATCTGGCCATGGCTCCTGTGTACTTGCTGCCCTTGCCTCCCCAACTCAACAGGTTCCTCGAGCCACTGGCTTCGGTCTTTTTCAGCTTGGCCTTTGCCTATCTGGGGGTCAGCCTGGCCGATACCCACGGCCCCTCGCTGCTGCGGCTGTTTAACCCCAACTATGCTTTGCAGGCAGCCCTCTGGGCGGAGGGCAATGTGGTGGCTGCCACGGCCAAGGTTTTGGACACCAGCTCCATCATCGATGGCCGAGTGGCTCAGTTAATCGAGACAGGTTTTTTGGAAGGAACCCTGGTGGTTCCTCGCTTTGTGCTGACGGAATTGCAGACCATTGCCGACAAAGCCGATGCCCAAAAACGAGAGCGGGGCCGCAAAGGCTTGGATACCCTGCAGTCTTTGCGAGAGGCCTACCCCGATCGTTTCGTTATTCACGAAGCCAACTATCCAGATCTGACCACTGTCGATGAAAAGCTGGTGCGCCTCACCCAAACCGTGGGGGGAACGCTGCTCACCACCGATTACAACCTGAAGAAGGTGGCGGCTCTGCAGGGGGTCAAGGTGCTGAATGTGAATGAGTTGGCCGAGGCGCTGCGGCCCATCTATGTTGCCGGCGATAGCTTTGATATCAAGATCACCCGCGAAGGAAAAGAGCCAGGTCAAGGGGTGGGCTACTTGGAAGACGGCACCATGGTGGTGGTGGAAGAAGGACAGCGCTCTGTGGGCAAAACCCGCTCTGTGGTTGTGACCAGCGCCATTCAAACCTCAGCAGGCCGCATGATCTTCGCCCGCCTCAACAAGGATCCTGCCCCACTAACCCGCCCGGCCTCTGATCCGGCCAGCCCGGCTTCCTCTGGAAAAACCTGAGTTTTGGCCTGTGTTCCCCTAACGCAATGGTGGTCTCCTCCCCCATGGGTGTGCTCCGACCCACTCCGATGTTCTACACGCAGGATCGCCAGAGGCGCTTCTGGAGTTTTTACTGGGAAGATGCCGAGAAATATGGCATCCACCCTCAGCACATCGTGAGCGGACAGCAAGTTTGGGAGGTGACCAACGCCGGGGAGTATGAGGCTAAGCTCAACCAGGTGTTTGCAAGCGGGGATCCCCTCTCCTACGAATGTCAGGTGCTCTCGCCCCGCTACAAGTTGCATCTCCATCTTTCGCTCAACCCTGTACGGGACATGGAAGGGGAGGTGGTGGCGGTTGCGGCAGTGGGCAAGTTGCTGGGGGCTACGCCTTTTGCGTTGGCCGGAGGAACCAGCAGCCCCAACAGCCAGCCCCATGCTCTCCCGGCCGATCCGGTACAGGGGATCACGACGCAGTTGGTGCGCAACATCCGGCATTCCCTGGATATCCGGCAACTGTGCCAGCAGACCGTGGAGCAGTTGGGGCAACTGTTTGAGGTAGATCGCTGCCTGATGGCCCTCTACGAGGTGGGGCAAGACTCCCTCACGGTCAATGCCGAGTACCGCCGCCATCCTGGGGATCCCTCCCTGCTCCACCAGACCCTGAAGCTGGCAGATTACCCCCATTTGTTGCAGGCCCTCAGACAGGAAGAACCGGTGGAGGCGGGGCGACATCTGGCCATTGCCATGTCTTACCAGGGCTACGCCAACAGCCTGCTCTGGCTGGAAATGCTGGATCCGAACAGGGTTCCTGTTTGGCAGCCAAGCCACATTCAGGTACTCCAGAGCATTGCCACCTACCTGGGCGCAGCCATTGCCCACGCCATTTTGCTGGATCAAAGTCGCCAACTGGCAACCCGCTTGCAGTTAGCCAACCAAACTCTGCGTCAGAAAAATAAGGAGCTGGAGCAGGCCCGTGCCCAAGCGGAATCGGCCAACCAACTGAAAAGCCAATTCCTGGCCAACACCTCCCACGAGCTGCGCACCCCTCTCAACGGGATCATCGGCTTTATCAAGCTGGTGCTGGACGGGATGGCCGAAAACCGCGAAGAGGAGCTGGACTTTTTGCAAGAGGCCTATCGCTCTGCCCTGCACCTGCTGGCCCTAATCAACGATGTGCTGGATATCGCCAAGATCGAGGCGGGCAAAATGCAGTTGGAGTTCCAGCCCTGCGACCTGCGAGCTTTGTTTAAGGATGTGGAGGCCAAGACCAGCTTGCAGGCCAGCCAAAAGGGCCTACAACTGAGCTTCCACCTGCCCAACACCTCGGATCAGATTTTGCTCTTGGGCGATTACCAACGCCTGTTGCAGGTCATGCTCAATTTGGTGGGGAATGCCATCAAGTTTACCCCCAAGGGCTCGGTAACCGTGCGAGCGGATATCCTGCCCGGCAACCCGGGTTTGGCCCGCATCCGCGTCATCGACACCGGGATCGGGGTATCGCTGGAAAAGCAGCAGAAGCTGTTTCAGGCTTTCACGCAGGTGGATGGTTCCACCACCCGCCAATATGGAGGAACCGGCTTGGGCCTGGCCATCAGCCAACGCCTGGTGGAGGCGATGGGAGGGGAAATCAATTTCTACAGCTTGGGCGAAGGGCTGGGATCCACCGTCACCTTTACGGTGCCCCTCTACCGCAAGCCGCTCCTGAGCGGGGATCCGAACCCAGAGGCAATCCCTGTCAAGCCAGAGAAACCTGAGGATGCGGATCCCACCTTGATTTCTGTTCCCAACTCAGTCCAGCGATGACCCACCCGGCAATTGCTCCTGCAACCCCTCTGGGTACCGCTCGGTTGCCCTATCCTCGTAAACGGTTTGGTCAGCATTGGCTCAAGGATCCCGCTGTTCACGAGGCGATTGTGCGGGCTGCCCAGTTGAATGATCTAGAGGGAGACGCGGATCCCACTTGGGTGCTGGAGATCGGCCCCGGCACCGGCCAACTGACGCGGCGATTGCTGGCCCAGGGTGTCCAGGTGGTGGCGGTGGAGATCGACCGGGATCTGTGCCGACTGCTGCAAAAACGGTTCGCCGGCCAACCCCGTTTTCACCTGCTGGAGGGAGATTTTCTCCGCCTGCCGCTGCCTCCTCAACCCCGCCTGCTGGTGGCCAATATCCCCTACAACCTGACCGGCCCCATTTTGGAAAAGGTGCTCGGATCCCCGGCCCAGCCGGTTCGGCAGTTCGAGCGCATTGTCCTTCTGGTGCAAAAAGAGCTGGCCGAGCGCTTGCAGGCCGGCCCCGGCAGCAAAGCCTATGGTGCTCTGAGCCTGCGGACGCAGTATTTGGCCGATTGCGAGCTGATCTGCAGGGTGCCCCCCACCGCTTTCAAGCCCGCCCCCAAGGTGGAATCTGCTGTGATTCGCCTCACCCCCCGCCCCGCCCCCACCCCCGTCCGGGATCCCTGCTGGTTTAACCACCTCCTTCGACAGGGGTTCTCCACCCGCCGCAAGAAGCTCGTCAATGCCCTGGGAAGCTTGGTGGAGCGAGAGGTGGTCGCAGCAGCTTTGGCTCAGCTCCGCCTCAACCCCGATGCCCGCGCCGAAGAGCTGGCCCTGCCCCACTGGCTCGCCTTGAGCGACCTGCTGCTGGAGAAAGCGCCCAAAAGGGCTGTTGTTCTTCAAGAGGGGCAGGAACCGGGGTAGGGTGAGAGAGGGAAGCTCAGTTGGATGGATCTCAAAATCCTCTGAGTTTTTTTGCACTCCCCTCCCAATTTGTTTTGGATCCCTTTCGTCAATGCAGGTGCATCCATGCAGGGCAACCAAGGCAAGCAAATCCTCTTGACCGGTGGCACAGGCGGGCTGGGTTTGGGGGTGGTTCCCGTGGTGCTGGCCAGCGGCGCAGAGCTGACCTTGACCTATCGACAAGAAAAAGATCTCACCATTTTGCGGGAGCGCCTGCCGGCCAATGCTCTGGATCGGGTTCGCTTTGTGCAAGTGGATTTAACAGATGAGGCGGCGGTTGCCCGCGTCATTGCCGACCTACCCCGCGTGGATGGGCTGATCCACCTGGTGGGGGGCTTTGCCATGGGCCCCACCCACGAGTACAGCTTGGCGGACTGGTATCGCGACTTCGACCTCAACCTCACCACCACTTTTCTGACCTGCAAGCACAGCCTGCGCAGAATGTGGCAACAGGGCTATGGGCGGATTGTAACGGTGGGATCCCGCGGAGCGGTGGAGCCGGGCCCGCAATTGGCTGCCTACTGCGCTTCCAAAGCAGGGGTGGTGGCCCTGACCCGTACCATTGCCGCCGAAACCAAAGGCACAGACATCACAGCCAACGTCATCCTGCCCAGCCTCATCGACACGCCCGCCAACCGAGCTGCCATGGGATCCGAGCAAGCCGAGCTGTGGGTCAAGCCAGAGTCCATCGGGCAGGTGATCGCCTTTTTGGTCTCAGAAGCAGCGCGGGATCTGCGGGGGGTGGTGCTCCCGGTGTATGGCAACATCTAGGCAACTGGTTGACCGGGCCACAAGCCGCCATTCATGATACAGAATATGCACTTAATCTCTATCCAGTTTTTTTCCATGCTGAAGCGGTTATTCTTGGGTGGCTTGCGCCGGCAAATCGGCCGCATTGAGGTGGCAGGGGCTATTGATGGCAAAACTCGCGAGCGGGTTCTCAAGGCCCTGAAAGAGGCGGAAGAAAACCAGATCCCTGCTGTGGTGCTGCGCATCGATAGTCCAGGTGGGACGGTGGCCGACTCCCAAGAAATCTACAATGCCCTCTTGCGTTTGCGAGAGAAAAAGGGCACCCGTATTGTCGCCAGCTTTGGCAACATTGCCGCCTCTGGGGGGGTTTATATTGCCATGGGAGCCGAAAAAATTGTCGCCAACCCAGGAACGATCACCGGTAGCATTGGCGTGATCATTCGAGGCAATAATATCGAACGCCTCCTGGATAAGGTGGGGATTTCATTTAAGGTAATTAAGTCTGGCCCCTACAAAGATATTCTCTCGTTTGATCGCGAGCTGACCCCAGAAGAGCGAAACATCCTGCAAGAGTTGATCGACATCACCTACGGCCAGTTTGTGCAGACGGTTGCTGCTGCCCGCAAGTTGAGTTTGAATGTGGTCAAAACTTTTGCCGATGGCCGCATTTTCAGCGGAGAGCAGGCCCTCCACTTGGGTGTGGTGGATCGCTTGGGCACAGAGGAAGATGCCCGCCTTTGGGCGGCAGAGCTGGCGGGTTTGCCGACGGATGCGAAGTTCTACGACCTGCTCCCGCGGCGCAGAGGTTGGTCTCGGTTTTTGCCGGCAGCAGAAGCCTTGGCCCGTCTGCAGTTTGAAGTGATCACCTCGGGCTTGCCCCTGTGGCTTTACACAGGTTCTTGAGGCAGTTCGCGAACAGCTATTCCGGGAAGTTTAGCGTTCTGTACCGCACAGCCCCCACCCCCGGCCCCTCTTCCAGAGGGAGAGGGAGTTTAACTAAAGTAGCCCAACTCCAATTGCCGGGCCAGATCCAGCAGCCGGTGGGCCAGGGTTGGCTTGGTTGCCAATGGGATCCGCTCTGGACTTCCCTGCTGGGGGATCCAATAGCCTTGGTTGTGGCTGCTGCCAAAGCCGCTATCCGGTTGGTCGATGGGGTTGGCCACAATAGCATCCAGGCCCTTCTGGCGGAGCTTCTCTCTGGCCGGTGGCAAGGGATCCCCACTTTGGGCGGCAAAGCCGATGAGGCGTTGGCCAGGGCGTTTGTGGCGGGCCAGGGCTGCCACCAGGTCAGGGATCGGCTCCAACGGCAACATCTGGGGCAGTTCGGCTTTAGGCAGCTTCCCCGGATAAACCTGGGAGGGGCGCACATCCCCCACAGCAGCAGCCATCCACAAGAGATCCACCTGGGGAAATTCCGCCTGCAAAGCCGCCTCCAGTTGGGCTGCCGTCTCCACCGGAATGGCCCGAATGGCGAAGGGCGCTGGATCAAAGGGGATCCCCAACGGCCCATGGACCAGCGTCACTGTCGCCCCCCGGCAGGCTGCCGCCACCGCCAGCGCCACTCCCATCCGACCACTGGCCGGGTTGCCGATAAAACGCACCGCGTCGATGGGCTCCCGTGTACCCCCCGCCGTCACCAACACCCGCTTGCCCTGCCAATCTTTTTTCCCCCCTGTCCAGAGCAAAGCCCGCACATACTCCTGCAGCGCCTCCGGCTCCAACATGCGCCCTTCCCCCACCGCATCACAGGCCAGGCGGCCACTGGCCGTCGGCAAGGCCCAAAAACGGGGATCCTGGTGTAGCCGCTGCCAATTCTCGGCCACCTTCTCCGCCTTCCACATCTGCGTATTCATAGCCGGTGCCACCGCCACCGGACACCGGGAAGCCAAAACCACATTGGTGAGCAAGTTATCCGCCAGCCCATGAGCCAACTTGCCCAAGGTGTTGGCCGACAAGGGTGCAATGAGGAGAGCCTCCGCCCATTCCCCCAACTCGATGTGCAGCGGTCGTCCTCGTGTTGCTTGCCAAAAGGCGGCATCCGTAAAAGCCGGCTGGCGGGACAAGGTGGCAAAAGTCAAAGGAGAAATAAAATGTTCCGCAGCTTTTGTCAAAACCACCTTGAGCTCTGCTCCCTGCTGCACCAGAGCAGACACCAAAGCTGCCGTTTTGTAGGCAGCAATCCCCCCACTCACCCCAATGAGGAGACGCCGCCCTGACCAAAAGGGATCCATATCGAGTGACACGCAAACAGCCTTGTTTCCAGTTTCGCTGGTTTTGCTCAATTCCGGCGGCGAAGCGGGGATCCCTCGCCCAAAGATACTTTTGACCCTGTCGAGAATAGGGCCTGAGAGCCTATCATTCCCCATTTCAGCCAAAGTCTCCCCCACAGGTTCTGGCCTTTAGAGGGAATTCCCCACTGCTGTTTTGCGCAACCAGCCCTCAGATCCCATTGCAGTCGCTCACTCATTCCCTCTAATTAAGAAGAGTTGGATCAAACTCTATTGCAATCCCTGTTTGTTTCTGGCTACACTAACAGTTGTCCCTAAAACCATCTCGATATGGCTACAACCAGTAAACCAAAACCACTCACTGGCCAAGAGCTCCTCGACAAGGTAACTTCAATGGGAAATGCGGATCGCAAGGAAAAAGCTCGCGCCTGTGGTTATGTCACCTACACCAAGAATGGTCAGGAGCGAGTGAATCTGATGCAGTTTAACAACGCCCTGTTGAAGGCCGTTGGCGTGGATCTCGGCGCTAGTGACGAAAATGGATCCCGTGGCCGCGCTCCTACCTTCCGGGTTTCGGTTCATAAGAATGGCAATCTCCTGATCGGAGCTGCCTACACCAAGAAGATGGGCCTCAAGCCCGGAGATGAGTTTGAGATCAAGCTGGGCCACCACAACATCAAGCTGGAGCGGGTCAACTGATTTGCTGCCTCCCTGTGCCGCTTTTCCCTGCTGGTGATCTCATCTCAGCCAGGGTAAAGCCCTCGGTATTCTTTTTAGCCCTCAGGGGCTTGGGAGCAGCGACCTCTTCCTTTCGCTCCGGTGTTTATTGTTTCTCTACTTTTCAGAACAAGGGATCCTCATGATCCGCTGGGGATCCCTGGCACTTTGTATCCCATCGGTGGCTGAAGTGTGGGCAAGTTCGCTATTCTGACAACAGTTGAATTGGGTCTGCAACAATGAACACTCCGACCGTGCCAAATGTCTTTCGCCATTGGCGGCGGTGGCGAACTTGGGCGGGGCTGTTGTTGTTGGCAGCAGCGTTCTTTGTCATCGAGTCTCATCGGCAAGTTTGGCCTCAGTCGAATGCTTCTCAAAGTCAGGCATTTTTGGAGTGGGTGTCTTCCCAGCCTACCCCCGAACAGCAGGATGTTTTTGTGGATGGAGTCATTCGGCTGCAATTCAATCGGCCACTGGATCCCAATCTACAACGTCTGGCGGTTCAGTTGGATCCGCCGGCAGCGGTTATTTTTGATGTGCAGGGAGACGAGTTGTTGCTTAAGCCTCGGGATCCCTTGCGCTTTAGCACCCGTTACACCCTCACGCTTTCTCCCCAAGAGGGGCTGCCCCTCGAGCAGGCCATTCAGCTGAGTTTTCGCACCGAACCGCAATTTACCTACGAACGGGATGTCAAACCGCTGCTAGAAGCCAGTTGTGTGGGTTGCCATCAGCCGGCAGGACGGCAGCGCACCCAGTTGCTGGACAGTTATGAGGCCACGATGGCCTATGTCAGGCCCGGGGATCCCAATAGCGAGTTGATCAATCCCCGGTGGACGAGCCGCCACGCCTACATCCTCAACGCCATTAACCCCAACCGCCCCCAAGCTCGCGGCGGATCCCCTGAGATTGCTTACATTCAGGCCCGCGGGCTGCCCCTGTCCCGTCTGGGCTTTTGGACGCCGGAGGAAGTGGAGATCGTCCGCACCTGGATTGTGCAGGATGGCGCCCCCCGCACCAGCGCCCGCTTACAGATGGGCAACTGAATAAGGCATCTGGAACCCAACCCCCACTGCCATGACCCCTCCTCAACCTTTGGCCACCGTGATTCAGGGATCCCTGAGTCGAGGGCTGGAAGCTCGCCTCAATCCCGGTGTCTCGGTAGAAGACTTGCGGGTGGGCAAATTCGTGGTGATCCAGGGGCAGCGCAACCGCTTCTTTGGCCTGCTTACTGACGTTACCCTAGAAACCAGCAACCCCCAAATTCTGGTCAATCCCCCCCGCCCGGAAGAGACCTTGCTGCAGGAGGTGCTGGCCGGTACCGGCACCTACGGCATTATTGCCCTCACCCCGATGCTGATGTTGGTGCCGCGGCAGACGGAAGGGGAAAGGCTGTATCCCCTGGTCAATCCCGAACGGCCAGAAGCGTTGGCAGCTCCCCTCGGCCAAGAACCCCCTTCCTCTGGCGCCATGGAGCTGCTGCCCGTGAAAACAGTGCCCGCCCATTTTTCGCAAGTGTATGAGGCACGGGAACTGGACTTTCGCACCGTCTTCGGCTGGGAAGACGACCCGGAGCGGCGCAACTTTGCTATCGGCCAGCCCCTCGACATGGCTGTGCCCATCTGTTTGGACTTGGATCGCTGGGTGGAGCGCAGCAACGGCATTTTCGGCAAATCGGGCACCGGCAAGTCCTTTCTAGCCCGCCTGATCCTGGCCGGCATCATCCGCAAACGGGCAGCGGTGAACTTGATCTTTGACATGCACTCCGAGTACGGCTGGGAGGCGGCCAGCGAAGACAAACACGCCAGCACCGTCAAGGGCTTGCGGCAGCTCTTTCCCGGTCAGGTACAGATCTATACCCTGGATCCTGATTCCACCCGGCGGCGAGGGGTGCGGGATGCGCAGGAGCTCTTCATCGCCTACAACCAGATCGAGGTGGAGGATCTGGCCCTGTTGGCAGAGGAGCTGAACCTATCGGAAGCCAGCCTGGAAAACGCCATTATCCTGCGCAACGAGTTTGGCCGCGACTGGATCAGCCGCCTCTTGAGCCTTTCCAACACCGAGATTCAAGAGTTTTGCGAACAGAAAATGGGCAACAAAGCCTCGATGATGGCCCTGCAGCGCAAGCTCACCCGCCTTGACAACCTCAAGTACATCCGCAGCACCCTGCCCCACAACTACATCGGCCAGATTTTGGATGCCCTCAGCCGCGGCATTCACGTGGTTATCGAGTTTGGATCCCAGTCCAACCTGCTCTCCTACATGTTGGCGGCCAACGTCATCACCCGCCGCATTCACCAGGCCTACGTACATCAGACGGAGCGGTACTTGCAATCCAAAAATCCCCTCGACAAGCCCCGTCAACTATGCATCACCATTGAGGAGGCCCATCGCTTTTTGAATCCGCGGGCAGCCAAGCAGACCATTTTCGGCACCATTGCCCGCGAGATGCGCAAGTACTTTGTCACGCTGCTGGTGGTGGATCAACGCCCTTCCCGCATCGATAGCGAAGTGATGTCGCAGTTGGGCACTCGCATTACGGCACTCCTCAACGACGACCAAGATATCGAGGCGGTATTCACAGGGGTGGCGGGCAGCCAGAACCTGAAAACGGTGTTGGCCAAGCTGGATTCCAAGCAACAGGCCCTCCTTCTCGGCCACGCTGTGCCTATGCCGGTGGTGGTGCAAACCCGCTCCTACGACCAGCGGTTCTACGCCGAAATTGCCGATCCTGACTGGTCTCAGGCTGAGGATGCGGAGGTGCTCCTGGCCGCCCAACAGGCTAAGTCCGAGCTGGGGCTGTGAGCACAAGCTGCCCGCACCGCTCGGAACATGCCAAAGCGACACAGCCCTGTGCCGAAAGCCAGCCGCATCAGCAAAAAGGTGGGTACCTCCCGCAAGGACTTCACCAAGCCGACCAAGCCAAACCTGAGAAAGCCCTCAGGGCGGACAACACCCTGCCAGATGGAATCCAGCCAAGAGGGAAGGGTCTCCTGAGTCCAGTCGGCGGTTTCTACCCGTCCCGCCACCACGCCAGTAGCCTCCAACTGCTCGGCAAAGCCTTCGATGCTGGAGAAGGAAGGGTGTGACCATTGATCCAACAGTTGCCGCATCACCAGCCGCTCCCAAAAGTTCAGGGGCTTTTGCCGGTCGTCCCGCTGGTTCCAGTCCGCCACCACCAGGATTCCCCCTGGCTTCAACACCCGCAGCATCTCTTGGGCATAGCGGGCCTTGTCCGGCATGTGGGGCCCTGCCTCAATGGACCACACCACATCGAAGCTGGCATCGGGGAAGGGCAGATCAAGGGCGTCGGCCACCCGAAATTCAACTTTGAGATCGGGGGGGGTCAGCTCCTGTGCCCGCTTCACCTGCTGAGGACTGATGGTGATACCGGTTACAACAAAGCCGTAGTCGCGGGCCAAGATGCGGCAGCTCCCACCAATGCCGCAGCCCACATCCAACACGGTTGTCCCTGCAGGCAGTCGATCCAACCCGCCCCAGCGCACCATCTCGTGGACAAAGTCGTGCTTGGCCTGCAGAAAATTTTTTCGTTGGGGAGGAGAGCCGTAGTGGCCTAGGTGAATGTGTTCGCCCCAGTAAAACTCTAGGATCCCATCCCGAGTCCACTCGTCGTAAGACTTGGCCACAGAGGCGGGAGACTCGTATTTGCGAGCAGTCAACAGATAGGCTGCCAAGCCCACGGCCAGCAGCACAGCTATGCCCAAAGCCCAAAAGATTGGATTCATCGGATCAACCATGAAGTTTCTATGAAGTCCCTCTGCGTGGTGGCGATCATTGTCAGTTGGATGGCGGAGCCACAGGCAGAGTGCTTTCCGGTGTGGGGTCTGCCAATCCAGCCCAGCAAAGGCGCAATCCCATCTTGCCCCATCTGCTGGCTCAAGATGGAGTCCGGGGCAAAGGACGGCTGGGCGAGATTTTCGAGCACGATTCCAGCATCCGTTGGGGTCGCTGCCATCACCTGCTGGATGGGGTGTTCCAGGGGCGGCAACCTCAGTAGCAGCGGCTGCTCCCTACCAAAGGTTGGCGGCGTAGCGAGCAGCTCCCCTCAGCCCCACCTGCGCATTCACCACCACCTGCACCGACAGTTGCTCCAGAAGAGGACGCATCCGCCCCTTATCCAAAAACGAGGACAAAAACTCCCCTCGATGCAGTAGGCGCAAGAGCTTGGGCGCGATCCCCCCAGCGATGAACAGGCCCCCGCGCGGCAATAGGTGTAGGGCAAAGTTCCCGACTGCAGCCCCGTACAGGCTGATGAAAAGCCGCAGACACTCCACCGCCAGAGGATCCCGTGCTTCCATGGCAGCATTGGCAATTTGGGCTGCCGGGTCAATATGCTTAGCTCCCTTTTCCCAAGCCTCAATTTGGGCCAGCAGCTGTTCTTCTCCTGAGCCCCACTGGCTATCCCGCAAAAATTGATAAATGGCAACGATCCCCTGCCCCGAGACCACCCGCTCGGTGGAGACACGTCCGTGCCGTTTTTGCAAATACCTCAAGAGCTCCCACTCCAGAGGGGTGCGCGGGGAAAAGTCCACGTGACCGCCCTCGCTGGCATGAACTTGGTAACCCCCTTCTCCCCAGGTAAGGTAAGCCTGCCCCAAACCCGTGCCTGCTCCCATCACGCCAATCGGAGCCCGCGGTTGACGCTCACCCACTTGCAAGGTGTCCAGATCCTGGTCGCCGAGGGCAAGCACGCCATACCCCACAGCGCTGAAGTCGTTGATCAAGGCTACGCGCGGGATCCCCAGCTCTGCGGCCAATTGGCTCGACTGCAGATCCCAGGGCAAGTTGGTCACTTTGGCAGTCTGTCCCTCAGACCCTGAGCCCCTTGTTTCCATGACGGGGCCGGCCACTGCAAAACAGGCGGCAGCAGGCTGTGGATCTCGCCCCAGCTCCCGCCGAGCCTGGGCCAGAAACTCTCCCACCATTGGGGCGAGGTTGGCGTAATCTTGGCTGGCATAGCGGCAGTGGTAAAGGCTGTGCTCGGGATCCTCGGCATTGACAAGGCTGAGGCTGGTTTTGGTGCCCCCAATATCTCCTGCCAAAAGCAAGTCCATACGGTTTCCTCCGGCCAGCACCTCCTTCCCACCCTGGCATTTCTGGAGAGGGGATGCCAATTTCAGCCCCCAAGGAATCCCAGGGCTTCTTCCCTCCTGCAAACGAACATCCGCTGCCGAGAAGAGAGAAGGGCGAAGAAAGTGGTATGTTAACTGATGTGAAGTTTTTTAATATCGCATTTTGTCTTCTACACCTTTTTTACCCCCTCTCCAGGATGAGCTCTGGCTGTCCTCTGAGCATTTGGCCGGGCTGGATCCCCACCCTCTCTCGGTTCAAAGGCGTTTCCGATCCCACCATGCCATTGGGGGAGTGGCAGCTCTGCTCGTGAGTCTGCCCGTTTTTGTGCAAGCGCCCCTGGTGCGGTATGCCCCTTGGGTCAGCTTGGTGATGTCTTTGGGCTGGCTGGGCCTTAGCTTGCATCTCTACTCCCAGCCCCGTACCCGCCTGTGGGGAGATTTGCTGTACGGCTTTACCCTGACTTGGCTGGCAGGATCCCTGTATTGGGGATGGCTGCGCTTTGAGCCTCTTTGGCACATGCCCATGGAAGCCTTGGGGATCCCGATTGTCTGGTGGGGGACACGGCGACGGTTTGCCCGCATCGGTACCTGGTTTTATCTCGGCTCCCTGTGGGGTACGGCGGTTACAGATCTCTACATTCACTCGGTGGGGCTGCTGCCTGAGTGGCGGCAGGCGATGCAGTTTGACCGGTTGGAGCAGGCGGTTGTCCCTTTTAGGGCGGCCCTCGACAAAATGGCTACCCCCTGGGGCCTGGGTTGGGGCATCGGCTTGGGCCTTCTGTTGCTGGGTGTTGGATTGTGGAGAGTCCAGGGATCCCGCCGCTTGCACCATTGGGCATTTGCGGGAGCAGTGCTGAATACCCTGTTGGTGGATGGGCTATTTGGCTGGGGGGCAGCTCTGCTGCGGTGAGCTGGGACATCCCCATAACTCTGCTTCAGGTGGGAGTAGAAGTATTGGTAGGGCTGGGAGCTCCATCGGACTCCGTCCTGCCAACGTCGGCGGCAGCAGGTGCAGTTGCCGGCAGTGTAGGTTCTGGCCCGGCAGGAGGCAACTCCGGTGCCGGTGCGGGCTGAGGCAGAAAGTCGATGACCTCCCAAGTCTTGGAATCCGGTGAGCTGTAGGCCAGCAGCCACCGTTCGGGCACGGTTTTGACGCGGTCGGGCGAGCGTTGTGTAGCAACAGTTTGTGCCTTTTGGTGGGCCAGGGTGATCTGGAAGGGATCCCCTTTGCGGCGATAGGGGCGGCGGGATCCCGGCGGCTGCACGCTCAGGGTGTAGGTGCCGCTGAGGTGATGGCCTTCCAGGGTTTCTCCTGAGGCCAACAGCAAGGGTTCACGGCGATCCTGGCGGATTTTCACATCCTGCAATTGCAGGCGGGCTGCTAGCTGGTCACTGCCCACCAAGGATCCCACCGGCCCGGACACATGAGCGATCTGATAGGCGAGGGCCTGCTGCACAATCGGCTTTGGCGGTCTAGGGCCGCAGCCGGCCAGCAGCCCCACCAGCACAATAGCCACAAGGCTAATCGTGCCCCGCAGAACCGATCCCCTACAACTCCACCCCAGTTTTGGCATCGCTTCCCCTGAGGCCATCAGACGGTAACTAAGGTGG
This sequence comes from Synechococcus sp. R5-15, assembly GCF_047462035.1. Classification (NCBI taxonomy): domain Bacteria; kingdom Bacillati; phylum Cyanobacteriota; class Cyanophyceae; order Synechococcales; family Synechococcaceae; genus Synechococcus; species Synechococcus sp. R5-15. The sequence continues at coordinate 59,860 of NZ_JANSIK010000081.1, forward strand.
GGTGTTGCTTCAGGTATTCCGTATTCACGCCGGACTCGCGGGTGAGAGCCACCAGGCCGGTACGGGCGATCTCACGGATGCCAAAGCTGGTCAACATCTTGATGATGGCCACCATTTTGCCGGGATCCCCGGTTACCTCAAGAGTCAAAGACTCCTCCGCCACATCCACAATCCGGGCGCGAAACATTTGGGCCACATCCATAATGGCGGAGCGGGTATCGGGGCTGGCATTGACCTTGACCAGCATCAGCTCCCGTTCCACGCAGGGAACATGGGTGATATCGGTAACTTTCAGCACGTCGATGAGCTTGTAGAGCTGCTTCGTCATCTGCTCCACATCGTGTTCATCTCCCTGCACCACCATGGTGATGCGAGAGATCCCCGGTCGTTCGGTGGGGCCAACGGTGAGGCTGTCGATGTTAAAGCCGCGACGGGCAAACATCCCCGCAATGCGGGTTAAAACGCCAGGCTGATCCTGCACGAGGGCGCTGAGGGTGTGTTTCACGGCAACCAGAGGATAGAGAAAAAGCTGAGAAGAGGTTGGGGAAGCACCTGGGAATAACAATACCCTGAGGAAATTTTACGCCAACTTTGCCGGAATGTTTTTCGCATTGCTCCGGTCGGAGCACAGCTGCAGAGCCGGCGCCCTAGAGAAAGACAGCGCAGCCGTTAACTCTCCAAAGACCCGCGCGTAACCCCCAATTGGCTGTGTAGCTTCAGCTCCTGCCACAGTTGGGATCCGCTGAGTTGACCTTGTAGGAGTTGCTGATAGCGGTGCAGGGTTTGTTGGATCTCGGCGGGGGATTCATGCAAAAATTCGATGCGCAGATAGCGCAGGCCCAAGGCCAATAATTTCGGCACATATTCTGCCCCCGTTTGGGCCTTGCCGTTGTAGAGGGTATTCCGACAGCCGGCATCGGCCTTCAAAATGTGCTCGACATTGGCCCTGTCCCTCAGCTTCACCTCGTGTTTTTCACATGGGCGACCACAATTGGTGTAATCCGTTCCGCTGGATAAAAAGGCGCAAAAGACGCAGTGCTCCATGTGGAACAGGGGCATATGTTGATGAAGGGTAACCTCATACCTATGTGCGGGGCCGGCTTGCAGCAGGGATCCCAGTTGCTCGTGGTTGAGGTCATAGGAAGCCGTCAGGCGCTCCAGGTTGTAACGGGTTTTGAGATAGTGGGCCGTGATGGGATTGGCCACATTCAAGGAAAAATCCCCAATGCAGCGCTGCCCGGCAAAAAAACGGAGATGGTCGTAATTTCTCACCAAGTAGCCATCGGCCCCAGCGGCCAACACTTGCTTTAGGATCCAGGTTTCTCCCGGCTTGGTGATGCGGGGCGGGGCAGCCCACAGCTCCACCTCAGGATGGATGGCTTTGGTTGTGCGGATCACCTCCCGATAGCGGCGGGGATCCTCAAACTCCAGATAGATCTGCCTAATACCGCTGGCTATCGCCGCCGGCAGTTGCGCCGGATCCCGCACCAACACCACCAACTGCGGGGATCCCCTTTCGGGCTCCTCCTGAGAAGGCACCAGATCTTGCCAGCGAGCTTCGGGATTGAGTTGCCAGCGCGGGGGCTGAGCTCGCAGAGCTTGTAGGCGTTCCACCGCTTGTCGGCGCATCTGGTTGAGCAGGCTCACCGGCAGCATTACCTCCCCCTGCAAGGCATTGTGCAGGGATCCCAACTTGAAGGGAGTGGAGCCCAAACGGCCCAGTTGCTGTCGCAGTTTTTCGGTGGTGAGGGGTTGGCGGTGGGCAGCTTCCAGGGGCAGCGGCGAATCCACCTGCACCGTATGGCCTTGCTCATCCCGCAGGATCAGCGTCAGCGGGGATCCCACTTGGCCGTGAACCTCCATGTGGACAGGCCGCTGAAAGCGGGGGTGATCCCCGGCGTAGCTTTGGCGCAGGCGCTTTTCCAGTTCCGGGTCGCTGGTCTTCCAGAGGCGATCCCCCACCCGCAGACGTTTGAGATCAATGACCCCCTCTCCGAAGCTGAGCCAGGCCAGCCCCTGCTTCTCTTGCACCCGGTAAACTCGCCCCCCCTGCTCCGGCAACTCCGGCTGCCCCTGGTCAAACACCACGCCGTCCCCAGCTTTGAGGGGTGCCTCCAGCCGGATCCCCACCTGATCCTGTTGGATCCCCACCACCTGCCCCAGGTAAACCCCCCGTTTCTTGCCAAACCGCGCGTGCACCAGCTCCTGGTTGTTGATGCCCCGCAGCCAGCCTGTGTAGAGCCCACGAGAAAAGCTCATCTCCAGCTCGTAGCGTTCCTGTTGCGAGGGCTGCCACGGCTGCCCCGCTCCCAGCGCATCCAAGGCCTGCCGATACACCCGCGTTACATTGGCTACATATTCTGGGGATTTCAGCCGGCCCTCAATTTTCAGACAGCGGATCCCCAGCTTCACCAGCTCCGGCAGCACCTCCAGCCCGGCCAAATCTTGAGGGCTGAGCAGATACCGCTTCTCCCCCAAGTCGCGGCGGATCCCGTCTACCACCAGCTCATAGGGCATGCGGCAGGCTTGGGCACATTCCCCCCGATTGGCCGAACGCCCCCCCAGCGCCTCGCTGGTCAGACATTGCCCCGAGTAGGCCACGCACAACGCCCCATGCACAAAGACCTCCAGAGATAGGGAGGATCCCTTCTCTTGCAGATAGGCCTGGATCTGGGCGATTTCCTGGAGGGAACATTCCCGCGCCAGCACCACCACCTCACAGCCCAGCTCAGCGGCAAACTCCGCTCCCACTCCACTGGTGATGGTCATTTGCGTGGAAGCATGGATGGGGAAATCGGGGGAAAGATGCCGGATCAGGCGGGCGATGCCAATATCCTGCACAATCACCGCATCCACCCCCGCCGCAATCATCGAGCGGATGTATCCCTCGGCTTCCGTCAGCTCCCTTGGAAAAACCAGGGTATTTAAAGTAACATAGCCCCGTACCCCCCGCCGGTGCAGCCAGGCCATCAGTTCCGGCAAATCCGCTTCCGTAAAGTTGCGGGCGCGCATCCGGGCGTTGAAGCGCTCCAGCCCAAAGTAAATGGCATCGGCTCCGTTTTCCACTGCCGCCTTGGCACACTCCCAATCCCCCGCCGGGGCCAGCAGCAGGGGCAACTTGGTGGTCAGAGGCGGCGCCTCAAAGTGATCCGTTTCCGCGAAATCTATCCCAGCAGCTTTCATCGGAAGACAGCCCCACAAAGAGAACAAGGGATCCTTTCCCATTCAAAATCAAAAAACCTGAGAGCAGGATCCCCTTGTCTCAGGTCAAGCTGCCTCTGCCGGCGGCCTCTTAACAAAAAACTCGTTCCGTCCGCAAAGGGTCTAGCTAAGAAGCCACCAGCACATTCAGGATCCCGGTGAGGACGGCGCTGAACAAAGCCAACGTTAGGTAGCGGCCAACAGCCGGGTTGTCACCCAGCAGCCGATCGGAAGCGCTGATGGTGAAAAACAAAGACCAGGCCTGAGTAGCGTTGATGGTCTCAAATTGGTTGAATTCAGCGGTGAAGATCTTAAGCCATGACTCAATGCTGATACATTTACGCTGAACACTGCTGAACATCACTGTTCAACTATGCAGCGATAGCATTCTGTTTGT
>NZ_JANSIK010000082.1:0-7793 GCF_047462035.1 Synechococcus sp. R5-15
AAACAGAATGCTATCGCTGCATAGTTGAACAGTGATGTTCAGCAGTGTTCAGCGTAAATGTATCAGTTCCTCAAGGCTGCCGACTTGTTGGCTGCTGAAGTGCTGGAGTCCTTGCCGCCGATGGATGAATCTTCGCCCCACTGGGGGGATCCCTTGGTGGAGCGGGGGTTATTGCGACCGGAGACGCTGCAGTATTTTCGCAAACATTTCCTGCCAGCTTCTGCCAGCGGATGCTGAGATATGCCAGAACTCCGTCCGAGCGCCGAGACCGTCAAGCGGATGAAGGTCTTGCCTCCACAGCACATTGTCGGGCAGGAGATGGCGGCACGACTGCTTGTGGCGGCCCTGGAGAAGGGGCGGGTGACTTCCAGCTACTGCTTCTTGGGCCCCCAAGGGGTGGGGCGGAAGCTGATGGCCCGTTGGTTTGCCCAGGCCCTCTTGTGCGAATCCAGCTCCGGGATCCCTTGCGGCAAGTGCTCCCACTGCCGTTGGCTGCTGGCGGGCAACCATCCCAATCTCCACTGGGTCAGCCCCACCTACCTGCACCAAGGCCGCCTAATTGCGGCAGACTCCCCGGAGGCGCAAACCTTGCAACGGCGCTCGCCGCCCCAAATTCGCCTGGAGCAGGTGCAGGGGGTATCCCGCTTCTGTGCCCGCAAGCCGATTCGAGCCCAGCGAAAGGGCTCCGCCCCGCTAAAGGACTCCGTCCCGCTTACGCGATCGGGAGCGGTGGTGGTGCTGGAGGGAGCCGAAACCTTGGCGGAAAGCGCTGCCAATGCTTTGTTGAAAACCCTGGAGGAGCCAGGCCCAGCCCATATTATACTCATCGCCCCCCAGGCGGCCTCGCTGTTGCCGACGCTGTTGTCCCGCTGCCAGATGGTGCCTTTTCGCCGCCTCAGCCCAGAAGAGGTCGACCGGGTGCTGAGTGGGTTGGGTTGCCCAGATCTGGCAGGGATCCCTCGATCCGAGCTGATTGCCTTGGCCCAGGGCAGCCCCGGCTTGGCCTTGCTGGCCCACCAGCACCTGCAGCAGATCCCGCCGTCGCTCCTTGAGGAACTCAAACGTTGGCCCTGGCACTCTTCTCTCCAGCAGGCATTGGAATTGGGCAGAGCGGTGGCCAGTTTGGAGCTGCCGGCACAACTGTGGCTGATCGATTATTTGCAGCAGCATTTTTGGGCGCAGGGATCCCGTCAGCCGTTTGCGCCAGGGGTGCAGAGCGCCATCCGGCAGTTGGAACGCATTCGCCAACACCTGTTGCAACTGGTGCAGCCCCGTCTCTGTTGGGAGGTCAACCTTGCCAGCATTAGCCCGGGTGGGTGATGTGGTAGCTGCCGTCGGCTTGTACCCAGGCGATCTCCGGGATCCGACATTGGCGGGCATAGGCTTCGATCTCTTCAGGGGCCCGATCCAGCAATTCCAGCTCCACCGCCTCCGTTCGCGTCAGCGGTGCGGTGCACTCTTCTCGCCAGCGGGCGGCCAAGGCCAGCGCCGCCGGGATCCCTGCCGGCACCAGGGGCACCACCAACCGTTTGCAGCCCATCTCCTCGGTTTTGGGGTCGGGGGGCAAGAGCCGCAGCAGCGTATCCGGCAGAAGGGTAAAGCCGATCCCCGGCTGTTCGACCTGCTGAGGGCTGTAGAGGGCGTACAGCCGGTCGTAGCGTCCCCCCAGAGCAATGATCTCCCCGCCTGCCACTGCCTGAAAAACGATGCCGGTGTAGTAGGCCAGGGTTTGCAACAAGCTCAGATCCAGCACCACCCGCACCCCATGTTCCTCCAGCACCTGGCAGAGCTGCCGCAGATCCCGCAGCCGCTCAGGCGGCACAGGCAACTGAGCCAGGTCAGAAAGAACTGAGCCGGGCTGGCCCCGCAGCCCCAGAATCTGCAAGCCAATCTGGCGGGCGGCTTCCGGCAGAGGGGCCGATTCCAGGTAAACGTAGTCGAGCTGGGCAATGGCACGGCGCACTGCCGCTTGAGCCGTGGGGGCAACGGCGCTGAGCAAACTCTCGGTGAGGCTGACATCTCCCAGCAGCAGCGTCCAGGCGGCCTCCGTCCCGTTTACACAAGAAGAGATGCCGATCGAGCGAATGCAATCGGCCAGCAGCAGCAGAATCTCGGCATCTGCCAGCCATCCCCCTGCCCCGATCAGCTCCACTCCGGACTGAAAAAACTCCTGGCTACTGTAGGATCCCTCCTCCCGCCGGCTGTTGCGAAAAACGCTGCCGTGGTAGTAGAGCCGCAACGGCAAAGGCCCACCGGCTAGACGGGTGGCTGCCGCCCGCACAATGGAAGCAGTGAACTCGGGGCGCAGCCCCAGCATCGTCCCTTCGCCATCCCGCAGTTGCAGCACCGACTCAGCGCGGATGGATCCCCCCGCCAGCAGCGTTTCCAGCCGCTCTAGGGTGGGAGTGATGATGCGCTGGTAGCCATGGCGCCGGAAAACCCGGGTCAGCTGAGCCTCCAGCTTCTCCCGCCGTTGTACTTCCCGCGGCAGGAGATCCCGGGCACCGCTGGGGGGGCGCAGACTGCTGGAGACGGTGGAACTGGCCTCAGGGCGGGGATCCCAAAAGTGCTCCGCACCGCTACCGCGAGAGTGCTCCGCACCGCTACCGCGACCGTACACAGGGCTGCTCCAGCAGAGGATCCTGCTGCATCATACCGGATGTTGGAGGTCAGCTGGGATCCCGGGGAAACTCAGGCCACTCCCAGATGGGATCCGTGGAGCGCACTCGGTGCATTCCTGCTTCCGCAAAGCGGGCGAAGGCGGCCTCCGCCTGTTCGCTGAAATCCACAACGCCGGGAATCACCACCGGCGAGGTGCAGTCCTCCAGAAGATAAACTTTCTTGGCCAAGCTGGGATCCGTGGCTTGGATTTCCTGCAGCAGGTCACTCACCGTCCAGGCCACGCAGTGGCTTTTGGCTTGGCCAGCCACGATCAGGGCATCAAACTGCAGCAGGTGGCGGATAAGAGGCTCATTTTTCTCGTCGATGGGATCCCCTTCCGGCCCAGTCAAAACCTCCGGGCTAAGCACGGAATAATTTTCCGTCAAGGGATTGGCTCCCTTGAGCTGCAGGCTGGGCTGGCTGCAGCGGGCCATGCCGTGAAAGAAAATCGCCTCCTCCACCGCTGGCACCAGGGCATGGCCAATCCCCCCCAGCATGGAGTGGTAGGGCCAGACGATGAGGGGATATTTTCCCCCCTGCTCCAACTGCTCGGCGTAGTGCAGAGCGTAGACCTGCAACCGCGTCAGATCCCCCTGGGTGAGGTTGGCAGCCATGGCGGGGTTAACCCGCCAGCGTCCGCAGCGGATATCGGCTGCCGAAATGGCCGTGGCCGGCTCAGGATGGGCTCCCTGCGCGTCCACCCAAAAGACGGGGTGGAAGATCTGCATGGCCGTGTGGGTGTCGAGAGTGGCAATGATCTGGGTGAGGCAAGCCAAATTGCGGTAGATGAACTGACAAAGCCGTCGATTGTCTTCCACCGCTCCCAATCCGCCGGAACCGGCCACAAACAACTCAAAGCCGGGAATGCAAAAGGTGTTCTGCACATCAATGAGCAACAAGCCCACCCGCACCCGATCCGCCTCTGCCGGCGGGATCCCTTGCTCCTTGGCCCAGAGCTCGGCTTCTGCTGCCCGCTGTTGGTAGGGCACGCGCCAAATCTCTCCCACCCGCTCCGGATCAAAGTGGGGGGGAAGGCCCGCTGGAGCCTTAACAGTTAGCTCCTGTAGAGTGGTATTCATGGCGTTCTTCCGGTGGGGGCTGGATTGACCAGGCTTGCACCCGCTCGATAGAGTTGGACGGGTAACACTTATGGTTGGTTTCACTATAAGTTGGGGGCAAGATTTTGTCCAGATGGCCGCCTGTATTTCTGGCTGAGTTTGGGTTTGGTGTCTTGTCGAGGCCGATTTTTAGGGTTTTTTGGGGTTGTGATGCTTCTGGTGGATCCCTACAAGCAGCCTTACTTATGGTAAGTTTCACTATAACCTTCGCAACAGCCCTCTGCTCGATCCCGCCGTTCCCCACTGGCTTCTGCCCCGAGGTTTTTCATGTTGAGCCCTGATTTCTCGTCGTTGCGGCCCCAAGACTATGGCCTGCTAACCGACCTGTACCAGTTCACCATGGCCGCCTGCTACGTGGGGGAAGGGCTAGAGTCTCAGCCCGCTGCCTTTGAGCTGTTTGTGCGGCGGCTGCCCACCGACTATGGCTACCTAATCGCCATGGGGCTCACCCAGGCAGTGGACTATCTGCAGCAACTGAGCTTCGCCCCCGAGGCTTTGCGAGCGCTGCGGGAAACGGGCATTTTCGCCGATGCGCCGGAGCGCTTTTGGGAGCTGCTGGCCCGCTGCCGGTTTGAGGGGGATGTGTGGGCGGTGCCGGAAGGAACCGCCATTTTCGCCAACCAGCCCCTCTTGCGGGTGGAAGCCCCCCTCTGGCAAGCCCAACTGGTGGAGACCTATCTGCTGTCCACCTTTAACTACCAGACCCTGATCGCCACCAAGGCGGCCCGTATGCGAGATGCAGCAGGGGATGAGGCCATTTTGTTGGAGTTCGGCACCCGGCGAGCTTTTGGTCCCCAGGCGGGGCTGTGGGCAGCCCGGGCGGCTCTGGCGGCAGGGTTCAATGCCACCTCCAACGTCTTGGCAGCCCTGAAATTGGGGCGCAAGCCGGCAGGAACCATGGCCCATTCCCTAGTGATGGCCATTGCTGCTCTCTCGGGAGACGAAACCCGCGCCTTTCAATCCTTTCGGCGCTACTTTCCCCAAGCTGCGCTTCTAATCGATACCTACGATCCCATCCAAGGGGCGCGCACAGCAGCCCAGCTTTTTGCGGCCAGAAGCCCAGATCAACTGGGATCCCAGGGGGAAATCGGCGGGGTGCGCATCGACTCGGGAGATTTGGAAGATCTCTCTCGCCGGGTGAAACAAATTTTGCCTCAAGGCGCCCCGGTGTTCGTCAGTGGGGATTTGGACGAATACGAGATCGAGCGCCTGCATCGCTCCCAAGCCCCCATCAGCGGTTATGGGGTGGGCACCCGCCTGGTAACTGGAGAAGGCGTAAACGGGGTGTACAAATTGGTGGAAATCAATGGGATCCCAGTGGCCAAAGCTTCCTTTGCCAAAGCCACCCTTCCCGGTCGCAAGCAGATCTTTCGCGGCCCTGAAGGAGACTTGTTGGGCCATGCTGACGAGCCCCCGCCTCCTGGCTACGAACCGCTCTTGCGCAAAGTTATGGAAAAAGGGCTGCTGCTGGATCCCTTGCCGGATCTGGAAGCCATTGCCCGCACCAGCCGCGCCTCTGTGCTGTGCCTGCCCCAGGGAGTGCGACAACTGCGCCAGCCGGATCCCTGGCCCACAGCCCTGACTGCCGCTTTGCAACGGTTGAAAGACCACACCCTTGGCCAGGAATGTGCCTCGGCGGGCCCTGCCTGAGGAGAAGGAGTCCCGCTGCACTATAATGTTCTAGCTTCAAGGTCTCCGCTTTGAGGTTTGAGTTTTGCCATTGGACTTGAGCCTCAGGCCATTTTGATTTTTGGTGTTTTCCTAGTCTTTGCCCCCAGCTCTATGACCCAACGTGCCCTAATTACCGGCATCACCGGACAGGATGGCTCCTATCTGGCCGAGCTGTTGTTGAAGAAAAACTACGAAGTTCACGGCATCATCCGCCGCGCCAGCACCTTCAACACCGACCGCATCGACCACATCTACGTGGATGCCCATGACCCCCAGGCCAGGCTGTTTCTCCACTACGGGGATCTCACGGATGGCACCACCCTGCGCAGGATTTTGGAACAGGTGCAGCCGACGGAAGTGTACAACCTGGGGGCCCAATCCCACGTGCGGGTGAGCTTTGATGCGCCGGAATACACCGTCGATGCAGTGGCCATGGGCACGCTGCGTCTTCTAGAGGCCATCCGCGACTACCAGCAGCGCACCGGGATCCGGGTGAAGTTTTACCAGGCAGGCTCCTCGGAGATGTTCGGCCTAGTGCAAGAGATCCCGCAAAAGGAAACCACCCCCTTCTACCCGCGCAGCCCCTATGCCTGTGCCAAGGTGTACGGCTACTGGCAGACGGTCAACTACCGCGAAGCCTACAACCTCTTCGCCTGCAACGGTATCTTGTTCAACCACGAAAGCCCACGGCGAGGGGAAACCTTTGTAACCCGCAAGATCACCCGCGCCGTCAGCCGCATTGTGGCCGGCAAACAGGACAAGCTCTACCTGGGCAACCTGGATGCCAAGCGGGACTGGGGCTACGCCAAAGACTACGTCGAGGGGATGTGGATGATGCTCCAACAACCCCAGCCGGATGACTATGTGCTGGCTACCGGGGAAACCCACACTGTGCGCGAGTTTGTGGAACGGGCCTTCGCGCTGGTGGGCCTGCCGATTACCTGGAAAGGCTCCGGCCAAGCCGAACAGGGGTTGTACAAAGACCAAGTGTTGATCGAGATCGATCCCCGCTACTACCGCCCAACCGAGGTGGATCTGCTGTTGGGGGATGCTTCAAAAGCCAAGCGAGTCCTAGGATGGGAGCCCAAGGTGAGCTTCCCGCAGTTGGTGGAGCTGATGGTGCTGGCCGACTTGGAAGCCATCGGCCTGGATCCGGATCCCATCTTGGGGGAACGGCGCACCCTCAACGGCCTGCTCAGCGAAGATCGCGCTTTCATCCGCACCCAGCTGGGGGTTCACTACGACTGACAAGACAGTTAGAACGGTGGAGACGGGATCCCAAAAGACAGCCTTGACCCCTTGTCCAAAGCAGGAACTAAACGCTTAATATAGTAGATCGCCGATTCTTTTGGTGCCTCGTCCTCTTGCTCCCCAGCTGACCATCTCTTGCTGACTTTGTTTGCTGATTTCGGAGAAATGCCCGCATGTCCCGCTACACAGGCCCCCGCCTAAAAATTATTCGTCGCTTCGGGGGACTTGATCTGCCCGGCTTGACGCGCAAGCGCCCCAAAAATACCAACCCGCCCGGTATGCATGGCGCCGAGCGCAAGAAAAAATCCGAATATGCCATTCGCTTAGAAGAAAAGCAGAAGGTGCGCTTCAACTACGGGCTGAGCGAGCGGCAGATGATCCGCTACATGCGCAAGGCACGGCGCTCCAAGGGATCCACCGGTTTGGCCTTGCTGCAAATGCTGGAAATGCGGTTGGATTGCATCGTGTTTCGTCTGGGCATGGCTCCAACCATTCCGGCAGCTCGGCAGCTCGTGAGCCACGGCCACATAGAGGTTAACGGCCAAAAGGTAACCATTCCCAGCTATGGCTGCAAAGTGGGGGATGTGATTACAGTAAAAAACAAGGAATCTTCCCGCAAGCTGGTGGCCGCCTACGCGGAGTATCCGGGGTTGTTTTTGCCGGACTACCTGGAGTTTGACAAAGAAAAGCTGCGCGGACGCATCAAGGAATTGCCCCCCCGCGAGCAAATTTGCGCCCCGGTCAACGAGCTTTTGGTGGTTGAGTTCTATTCCCGCAAGCTCTAGGGATCCCCTTTTGTGGCCATTGCAAATTGCAGGGGAATTTTGGGCAGTTTGACGTTCTCCTCACCCTTGAGGCCGGGGGATTTTTCACGGTTTGTTTTTTGTAGCGTTTCCCCTGCTCATCGCTCCTGTTGGCGATGCGTAGCGTTAGCTAGACCGCCGGGAAGCCCTGCCCTCTGTTAGTGACTAGTGGCTAGTCACTATCCACTCACCACTATCCAGGGTGAAGGTCGGGATGAGAGGCGGGGACACTTTGGTTTTCAATGGACTGGCCTAAAACCGAGACGGTAACCCCACCGCATGAAGCAAT
>NZ_JANSIK010000083.1:0-3889 GCF_047462035.1 Synechococcus sp. R5-15
GATCTGGGCAACTCCCCCCTCGACTACACTCCCGACCGCGTGCGGGACAAGCGCATCTTCCTGAGCACCACCAACGGCACGCGCAGCCTACAGCGCCTGGAAGGGATCCCAGTGGTGATTACAGCAGCCCTGGTGAACTTGGGAGCCGTGGTGGACTTTCTCAGACGGGGCTCCTTTGCCGAGGTGTGGCTGGTGGGATCCGGGTGGGAAGGGGCCTTTTCGCTGGAAGATACTGCCTGTGCCGGAGCCATCTTGCATCGCCTGGGCTGCTCTTTGAACCAGTTGGGCAACGACGAGGCAGTGGCAGCCTTGGCCCTCTACCAAACTTGGCAGGACGATCTGCTGGGTTTGTTGCGGCGCTCTAGCCACGGGCAACGGTTGTTGGGTCTGGGGCCGGAAAACGATCAGGATCTGGCCTATTGTGCCGATCTGGATCGTCTCTCAGTGGTGCCCCGACAGGTTCAGCCTGGGGTTTTGGCCAGTGGCGGGTAGATTTTGGATAGATGGATCCCGCCAGTTGGAAGTGAGCAGCCATTCTCAGCAACAGGCCGGGTGCGGGCTTGGGGATCCTTCCCCGGCAGAGCTGGTCTGCAGCTAACCCGCTTGGGCCGTGTCGGGGGCAATGCCCAACGCTTTCTGGTGCAGCCACGCCTGCCATTCTCCTGGGATCAGCTTGTTGTTAAACGCATCGCCAGAAACAAACATATCCCGCTGATTCTGGGCCAACACAAAAATGGAGCGGCGATCGAAATGGGAAGTGAGCTTGTAGAGGGTGTAGGGGCCTTCTGAGTAGAGGGTCAGAGTTTCCTGATCCAGGCCATGGCGGCTGCTTTGGCCATAGGCCCGCAAGACCATGTTGATCAATCGCTCATAGTGCATAGACCGCAGATTAGAAAGCTACACAGAACATAGACAGATATTACGGAAGCCGCTGCCAAGGCCCGAGCGGCTCAGGTGAACCCAGCATAACAAATCCCCCTGGATGGCCACGCAACGCTAACGCGAATGAAAACGCGAATGGACAAGATGCAGCGTCAAATGCAGCAGAAAAATGCGGTAGAACTTAAGGCAAGCCATCACGCAACCCTCTTGCACAGGCAGCCCCCCATGGCCAACATGGCGCCCCGCCCACCCCACCCCACAGAGCCTGTCCGCATTGGCATCGTCGGCGCTTCCGGCTACGGAGGGGTACAGTTGGTGCGGTTACTGAGCGAGCATCCCGGCGTGCAGATCACCTACCTGGCCGGGCAAGACAGTGCCGGCAAGCGCTACGGGGATCTCTATCCCCAGTTGGCCCAGGCGGTGGATCTGACCGTTCAGCCGGTAGAGGTGGATCGCATTGCCGCCAACAGCGATGTGGTGTTTTTGTCTCTCCCCAATGGGCTGGCTGCCGAGCTGGCCCCGCCCTTGCTGGCCAAAGGGTGCAAAGTCTTGGATTTGTCGGCAGATTACCGCTTTCGCAACCTGGCCACCTACCAATCTTGGTACCGCATGGGTCAGACGGATCCCAACTGGCCCAGCCCTGCCTATCGCCAGGCCAATGAGCAGGCGGTCTATGGGTTGCCGGAACTTTACCGCGAGGCGATTGCCCAAGCCCAACTGGTAGGCTGTCCCGGCTGTTATCCCACTGCCTCATTGTTGGCGGTTGCTCCTCTGCTGCGGCAGGGGTTGGTGGAGCTGGACAGCCTCATTTTCGATGCCAAATCCGGCGTTTCGGGGGCAGGTCGTACCCCCAAGGTGGGATCCCTGTTTGCCGAAGTGGACGGCTCTCTGGCAGCCTATGGAGTGGCCCAGCACCGGCATACGCCCGAGATCGAGCAGGCCTGCAGTGACCTCACCCACACCCCCATCACTGTACAATTTACGCCCCACCTCGTGCCGATGGTGCGGGGGATCCACGTCACGTTGTATGCCACCCTGCGGGATCCCGGCTTTGTGGGGGAAGATTTGCTCACCATTTACAATGCTTTCTATCGCCAATCTCCTTGGGTGAAGGTGCTGCCGCGGGGGGTTTACCCGCAAACCAAATGGGTCTCCGGCACCAACACCTGCATGATCGGGGTGGAGGTGGACAGCCGCACCAACCGCGTTATTGTCCTGTCGGTGATCGATAACCTGATGAAAGGGCAAGCCGGGCAGGCGGTGCAGTGTCTCAACCTGATGATGGGATGGCCGGAAACGTTGGGTTTGCCTCGGCTGGCGTTTTACCCCTAGCTATAATGCCCGTGATCCCCTTGAAGCGGATTCTGTCCATGTCTGAACCCCTGAATCCCCCTTTCCATTCCGAGCCCCAAAACGCCTCGCCCAGCTCAAAGGTTGCCTCAGATGCCGTCAATGGCGCTGCTGAGGGCCTGAACTGGGAGGAGCTGTGGCGGCAGCTGGAAGCGGGCTGGCAGGATCTACCCCGTCGCTCCGAAGAGACGGTGCAACAGACCCTGGCTCGCCTGCAACTGGAGTGGGGCGGGCTGTGCCGAGAGGCGCGGGATCGGCTGCAAAGCGCTCTGGAACAGTCGAGAACGGCGGGATCCCCAGAGCCCATCCACCGAGAGCTGCAAGCGCTCTTGCCCCTGCTTAACCCCTGCCAATGGGAAGTGGTCATTGGCTCTTTGCGGCAGGCTGCGGATCGCGCCTGGGTGGCCAGCTTGCTGTATCACGGCTTGCAGGAAGCGGCCTATCCAGAGGCGGAAAGCCACGGGATCCCTTCTTGGGCTCGGACGCTGACCTCTGACCAACGCTCTGCTCTGGAGGCGATGAGTGCCCGTGCCTATGGCAACAGCCGCCTGCCTTTGGTGATGGACAAAAGCGGCCAGATTCAAGTAAAGGCCTCAGCCGCCTTGTTGGCCGCCTTGATCGCCATCGAGATCGGCAGTGTGGGTTCGGCAGGTGCCTTGTCCTTGCTGGGCACACCGGAGCTGCGCAAGCTCTTGAATGCCGAGGGCAAGCTGCGGCGAACTGGCTTAAAACAGGGACGAACTGCCCTCACAGAAGAAGAATGGCAAACGCTGCGCCGTTGGCTGGATCCCAAGGGATCTCCTCCCGACTGGTATCTCAATCTCACTCAAGTGGGGATCCAGACCACCCAAGTGGGGGACTATGCGGCACGGCGGCTGCGGGAGTTTTTCCAGAGTGAGTGGATTAAGCTCGTGATCCCCCCCTTGTATCACCTGGTCATCGATGCAGTGCGGCTGCTGACGGGAGAAGTGTTTCTCAGTGTGGGCACCACCCTGGAATCGGCTTTGGAATCGGCAGAGGCAGAGCGGCGACTGGAGTTGGTGCTGCAAGCCTTGCCCCAGGCGCGGAACATTCCCAGACCCAACCAGATCCAGGCTGCCATCCCTGCTGTGGTGGAAGCTGCCGAGAAACTCCTCAGACCTCTGCTGGCGCGCCAGTTAATGACGGTGGCGGACATCTTCGATCCGCCCATTCGCAACGAGAGCCTAAATGAATTGGGGCGGCAGCTCAACCTGTGGAACCCCTTCCAGTTTCTGCTCACCTGGAGCACGGCCGGCTGGCTGGAGGCCCTTCTGGATCAGATCAGCGAGTTGCAGCAGACCTACCCAGAAATGCCCCTGTGGGAGAGCTATCGCCAGGGCCTTGAAACGGCAGTGCAAGCTCCACGGGTGATGGATCAGGCGGAGGCTCTGCGTCTAACGGCCAAGAGTCTGGATCCCAAGTTGGATCCTTTGGAAGATTGAACTGATGATGCATAGGGAAGAAAATTTCCTACAGCATCCACAAAGTGAGGCTGGCAGGCTAGGTGGAATCTTTTCTACGCCAAAGACAAATCTGCACGGGTTGTAGAGGGTGGCCGGCGGACTGGTCTGATACATTTACGCTGAACATTGCTGAACATCACTGTTCAACTATGCAGCGATAGCATTCTGTTTGT
>NZ_JANSIK010000084.1:0-1468 GCF_047462035.1 Synechococcus sp. R5-15
TTGTTTAAGGCACTGGTAACGGTCGATTGGGGGTGCTGTAAACCACCCCAGAGGCTCGTGGTTGGCTTGCCAACTGCAGGGCTACTAAAAGCCCGCTCTGTACTGCTTTAGCGGTCGGAGTCGGGTAGTTTACGAAGCAGCCGTTGACGTCCGCGGTGCGGAGCCCAATCCCTGGAGCTCCAGGATCTGCTGATAAGTGTTGCTGCGGAACCAACGCTCGATTTCTCTGGCCCGCAGCACCGGCAGCGGATGGGTGCGCCCCACCGTTTGCATCTGCTTCAGCTCCATCTGCCACAGATCCCCGTCCAGCTCGTCGTAAGTACGGGCCTGCTCCAAAAAGGCGTCCACGTTCAGCTTGGAGGCCAATTGCGGGGATCCCCCACACAATTTCATCAACACCGAGATCACCGTCTTGGCATCTTGGGCTACCAACAGCGCCGCCCGGTCACAGGTAAACTCGGCACACCGCAGCCAGTGCATTAGCTGATCCTGCAACGCCTGATAAAACAACCCCCCGAAGGGGAGCAAGCTGGTGGAGAGCATGAGAATGTTGGCCATCGTCAAGTAGACCCCGTGATTGCACTTCAAGTGGCCCAACTCATGAGCGATCACGGCCTGAATTTCCGGCGGCTCCAACAGATCCAGCAGAGAGCTGTGCAAGACAATGAAGGGCTTTTTCCCCTGCATGGCAAAGGTGTAAGCATTGGGCGTGGGGTTCTGCCGCACGTAGAGCTGGGGCACCTCCAGATCCAAGATGCGACAGGCCTGCACCAAAAGCTGATGAATTTCCGGCAACTGATGCTCGTTAATTTGGATACTAGAAGCAATGTTGTCCAGATAAAATATCTGTCCTGCCGTTGAGCCAAGCCAATTTTGAATCAGCAGGCCCAGCCCCGGCACTTGCTGCAGAGAGCGGGTGGCTTGCAGATCCACGGGATGACGAAATTGGTCGGCCCGCAGGCCCAACAGAATGCGAGGTTCTCGTTGAATGGACGACATAGACAATAGACAACAGAGGGAGAAAGGACTTCGGTTACAACTCGTAGGGCACAAACTGGCGGTGGCGATTCAACAAAAATAGCCGCTCCGGCGGCGGATCCGGCAGGGTCGGGTAGTTTACTAAAATCAAA
Source organism: Synechococcus sp. R5-15 (assembly GCF_047462035.1). NCBI lineage: Bacteria > Bacillati > Cyanobacteriota > Cyanophyceae > Synechococcales > Synechococcaceae > Synechococcus > Synechococcus sp. R5-15. The sequence continues at coordinate 1,131 of NZ_JANSIK010000084.1, forward strand.
CGGGTTTTCTCCAGAGGGGATCTCCCAATAGACCACATGATCTTGAATGCGAGTGCCATCGGTAACAAAGCGCCCAGTATCGGCGGCAGCACGCTCAGCGCGGCGATAGAGTCGCCCTTGCCAGGTCAAGTGCGGGGGCAGCCCCAATCCCAAAAACAGTTGCTGCCGACTGGATTCCTGGTTGAACACCGCCTGCGGGCAATCTGCCCAGATCCTTGCCAGATCTGCCGGTTGGGGAGCAGCATGAGCCTCTGCATCGGCTGGAGTTACCTGATACATTCACGCTGAACTCTCCTGAACATGGTTCAGGAAAGAAGCGATCGCATCCTGCCTATCTC
>NZ_JANSIK010000085.1:0-34450 GCF_047462035.1 Synechococcus sp. R5-15
GCTGATGGCCTGACCTGACGCTTCAACAGCATTGGTGGATCCCCCAGCTTGGTCTGGGGGATTTTTTTGTTCTCTTTGCTGGGGTGATCTTTCCCAGAGCTTTTCTAGAGTTAAATTGGGGCCATTGCCTCTGTGACTTAGGGATATGGCAATCATTTCTTCTCGGGATACAGGCCAGAACGCTGAGGGCCCCAAGCGGCGGCAGCAAAAGTCTTCAGCCTGGAGAAAAGAAGGCAGAGAGTTGAGCTTTGCTGGGGAAAGGGGAGCGGATCCCTCTGCCCTGTTGCAGCCGCAAGCCCACCCTGGCGAAGCCCAGGAAGAATCCCTGCGCCCGCGCACCCTAGCGGAATATATTGGCCAGACGGAACTTAAAGAAGTGCTCTCCATTGCCATTGCGGCGGCCCGCGCTCGCCAAGAGCCTCTGGATCACCTGCTGTTCTACGGCCCGCCTGGTCTAGGCAAAACCACGGTGGCAGCAGTGCTGGCGGCAGAAATGGGATCCCAGTTCTACATGACCACCGCGCCGGCTTTGGAGAGCCCCCGCGACATTGCCGGGTATTTGGTGCGCTTGAAGCGGGGGGATGTGTTGTTTATTGACGAGATCCACCGCCTGCCCAAGGTTACAGAAGAATTGCTCTATCCGGCGATGGAGGATTTTCGTCTTGATATCACCATTGGCAAAGGTCGCTCTGCTCGCATCACCTCTCTGCCCTTGGAACGCTTTACCCTCATCGGGGCCACAACCCGCATTGGCGCCCTCACTTCTCCGCTGCGGGATCGCTTTGGCCACGTGCAACGGCTGCGCTTTTACGAGCCTCACGAGCTGGTGCAGATCGTGCTGCGCACGGCTCGCCTCTTAAATGTCTCCACCGATCCAGAAGGGGCTGCAGAGATCGCCCGCCGTTCTCGGGGCACGCCCCGCATTGCCAACCGCCTGTTCAAGCGGGTGCGAGATTACGCCCAGGTGCGAGGGGATGGCCACATTAGCCAAGAAGTGGCAGCAGCCGCTCTGGAGCTGTTCCAGGTGGATCCCATGGGTTTGGATTGGATCGATCGCAAGCTGCTGACGGTGCTGGTGGAGCAGTTCGGTGGAGGGCCAGTGGGCTTGGAGACGATGGCCGCGGTGACGGGTGAGGATCCCCAAACCATTGAAGAAGTGTATGAGCCTTATCTGCTGCAGATCGGCTACTTGCAGCGTACACCCCGTGGCCGAGTGGTTACCCCTGCTGCGCTACGGCATCTGGGCTATGAAGCCCAATCCCCCCTGCCTTTGTGGAGCTAACTCGTCTCTCCCCTCACCCCCGACCCCTCTCTCACAAGAAAGAGAGCAGTTGAGAGCCCCATCTAGCTACGGTCATTGCCCACAGGGCTGAAGCTGGGCACCACCAGCTCGCGGTTTTGCTTGGTGAGACGACCGTACAGCTCCTGGGTGTTGGGGAAGTTGGCCGCCGGCAAGGTGGGGAAGCGGCGATAGGGCACCGTGTCTTCGCCGAAGAGATCCCGATACTCCTGGGTGTTCAGCAGGGCGCGCACAAAGGCTTTCACCCCCTGGGTGGCCAAGATCTGGTTGTACTTGCGGATCTCCTGCTGGTTGAGAGGCGCACGGCCCAGGAAGTGCTTGGTGCCCAGCTCGATCACCTTGGTGTTGGGATAGGGGGCATAGAACTCGGAGCGGTACAGCTCGGAACACCCCAGGGCCTCGATGAACTCCTTGACGGTGATCTCGCCGTTGCGCAGCTTGGACTCGGCAGAGCTGAGCTCGGCGCTGATGTTGTAGATGTCCATATCCCGCTCGAAGACCTGCCGGTAGGCGGCGCGGATGAGGTTGTTGACTTCCGCTTTGTTGGCCAGGCTGGTGAGCTTGAAGACAGGGATCTCTTGGCGTACCTTGGGCACCCCCTGCTGGGCCCGCCGCTGGATTTCCAGCTCGCCGGAAGGCATATCCCGAGGCTGACCCAACTTGACAAAGAGAGGGATGTCGTCGTCGGTGCGAATGGGCTTGGTCACTGCCATGTCGGTGGAGCCGGGGCGCATCCGCCGCAGCGCCAGGCCGCCGGGGGTGAGGTAGCGCTCGTAGGGCACGATATCTTCCCCGAAGACCTGCTGGTACTCCTCGCTGTCGAGGATGGCGTCCACGACGGCGTAGAACCCTTGCTTGGAGGCGATGTCAAATAGGCGGTTCATCTCCTGGCGCCCGTAGGTGGGTCGGCCCAGCAGCTTGCGGTGGATAAACTCGATGGCTTTGCAGACATACAAGCTGGACCAGTACTTGTTGCGGAAGAGATCCGACTTGGCCAGTTGGCGAATAAACTCTTTGACAGGAATTTCCCCCGACTCCAGCTTGATCTCCCAACGGGTTAGCCGTTGGCCTTCGTAGGGCATGTAACCGTACACCTGCTGGTAGCAGGCGCGGATCACCGCTTGCGTCGAGACTTCGCTGCCAACAATCCCCGCCCGCACCCCCAGCCGCCGGCTGCGATCGCCGGGAGTTTGGGTGAGCTTGAAGACTTTGGGGCCAAGGCTACCGGGATCCCCCACTGCCTTGGGATTGGTGCGCTCGTTGGTCAGGGCAAAGCCGCGCCGGATGAGGATGCGCTTGACATCCTTGTTGAAGGGGGCGGGGCGGGCGCTGAAGGAACGGGTTTCCTTGGGGAAGATGGCCCCAAATTGGATCTCCAGCGGGTCGTTGCCGGAGCCATAGGCATGCTGATCCGGCAGAGGCCGGTTGTAGCGGGCAAAGAGGGTAATGAACTGGGGCACCTTGCGGCGGGGGGCAGCGTAGGTGTAGAGGTCGAACTTGGCTCCCCAGTTGGCGCTGGTTTGCGCTTCTACCCCCAGCTTGCGCAGGTAGGGTACCGTCTCTTCGCCGAAGTAGTCTCCGTACTCGCGGCTATCCACCAGCGCGTCCACCAGGCCGGCCAGGCCCTTGCTGGAGACGATGGAGAAGTAGGTCTGCACTTCCTCGCGGGTTTCAGGGGCCCGGCCCAGGAAGTGGCGGAAGGCCAGCTCGACAACGCGGCTGTTAATGTAAGGCTCGTAAAACTGCTTGCGATACAGCTCCGATTTGCCCAGGCGGCGAATGAACTCCTTCATGGAGATCTCGCCGTTTTTCACCTTCGACTCCAGGTTGGAAAGCTTGAGGCCGTAGGCGCGGCGGATGTCCCGCTCAAACACCTGTCGATAGGCGGCCTTGATGACTTCTTCTTTCTCGGCGTTGGACAGCCCCGGCTTCATGGCAAAAACGGGAACTTTTTCGGCAGCCAAGTTGTAGATCTGGGGTAGCTGCAGCCCTTGCAGAGGGATCCCGTCGGCGGTGCTGGCATTGCGCTGCCGCAGCTTGTCGGAAGGGGCGGGGGCGATGAACTCGCTCAGCAAGACATCGAAATATTGGTTGATGATGGCAACCGCTTCGGCATCTTTGCGGAAGTAGCCAGCCGCTGCCCGCTTCATCTCTTGAATGGCGACAATGGTGGCCTCGGCGGAGCAGGCGTTTTCGATGATCTCCCGCAGGCCGCGGGTGTTGACGGCGATGATACTGGGATCCCCGGCCACCAGGGCGTAGGTAACGTAGCGCAAAAACCAGCTCAGATCCCGCAGCGATTTGCGCATGTTGGCAGCTCCGTAGCGGGAGATGTTGATGGGGCGGAAATTGGGGGGAATCTCCACACCGCTGGCGCTAAAGATGTTGCGGATGGCCTCAATGAATCCGCCGGTGGATTCCACGTAGAAGGCAGTACCCAGCTTGAAGGCTTCTTTCTCGTCTTGGGTCGCTTCTGGCCGCTCCAGATAGGCCATGGGCGAGCCCCCTGTGAAGATGCGGTTGGCTGCCCGGCTGACGATGATTTCCGAATTGGCCGCAATGACCTCGGCAATCTCTAGCCGTTTCAGGCCGCTGGAGAAAAAGTCCTCGAGGCGATCCAGCTCGGTGCGTCCCAGATAGCGATCCTGCTGTTCCGCCTGGGAGATGGTCGATACAGGCACGGTTTGGTAGAGACGGGGGTTGGAAACGACTGCGCCAGCGGATACGTTGATACCCATCGATCTTTTAAACTCCGTTTTGATCGAAAAAACTGCCGACAAAGGCCGAGGACAGTGCCATCGAAGGGGGTGAAGAGGCTGACCCACGACTGGAGGAGCATCCCTCTCTGAGCTGAGAAGGATCGATGCCCGATCCCTGAGGGGGAAGCCAAGCCTAGAATACTAGGGGCACGGGCCCAGAGTGGGGAGGTTGTTGCAGTTTGTAACACTGTTTCTCATCCACAAAGACATGGCTCTCAACCCAGCTCTACCCTCCCATCTGTTGTCTTCCGCTTTTCTCCTTGAGGATTGGGAGCAGGGACATTACGAACGCGTTACCCAGGTTTTACAGCAACAGCTCGAGCAGGGATCCCCCTCTCCAGAGCTGTATTGGGAGCTGGGAGCCGCCTATCTCCTGCTGGGTCGGGAACTGGAGGCGCAGCTGGTGTGGCAAGAGGGCTTGGCGATGCTGCAAGCGGGGGGGGTGGCCGAATCCGAGGCCGTCTACCACCTGCTGAGGAGCTTGCAGGCTTTGGCGGAAAGCCTGTGGGAGAAGGGCCATTGGCCGCAGGCAGCAGCTCTGTATCGGCAGCTTCTGGAGTTGGGGGATGGGCTTTCTGGGCTGGAGCTGTCTTCTGGCCAGGCTTTGGCTGCTCACCGCATTGGCCTGACCCAAGAGCGGAGCCGGCTGTGGGCTGCGGCAGCGGAGTGGTTTGAGCGGGCTTGCCAGCAGGATCCGACGGCGGCAGAGAGTTTTTGGCGCTGGGGCTTGGCCCTGATGAAGCTGGGCCGTTTGCGAGAGGCGATTTCCCCTCTGCAGGAGGCTGCGCGGCTGCGCCCTGAGTGGGGGGATCCCTGGGTACAGATGGGCCTGGCGTGGCTGGATCTGCAGGATCCAGTTCAGGCTGTGCGGTGTTTCCAGGCGGCTGAGGCGCGGGGCACCGGGACAGCGCAGCTCTACAGCTACTGGGCGGAAGCGGAAGTGCGGTTGGCTCACCCTGAGGCGGCTTGGGAGAAGGTTTGCCGAGCGGTGGCAGCGGAACGGAATTGGGTGCAGGCGTGGTGCGAGGGCAGTGGCAGAGAAAGCCCTCTGCGGTCTGGACTGGAGCAGGCATGCAGGGGAGAGGGATCTGCGAGGATCCCCGATTTCCTGTATTCGGCTTGGCGGCAGCGTTGGGCTCCAGAAGGCGTTGCCCTTCAAGCGGACTCTTTTTACCAGAACACCCCCCCTACAACCGACTTCTGGCCGGTGCCAACCCAGGGTTACCTCACCACCCGGCAGTGGCATCAGGCCACGGGCGAAGGGGACTACCAACTGCTGGATCCAGGGGGGGTTCTCTGTCTAAAAGCGCCCCCTGCGGCTGATCCCGCCATTTTGCAAAAGTTGCGCCCGCAGCGCATCCCCTTGGCAGAGACCTTTGTCGCCCAGATCCCCCGAGGATCCGTCCACGTGGGCCACTATCCCCGCCACCTCTACGCCAGCTTTGCCAGCGGGGTGCTCACCCGCCGGGGAGAATTGCTCGCCGATCTGTCCCTGAGCTTGCCGCCGCCGGAGTTCCTCGACTGGGACTACAGGCCAGATCACCTGCGACACCACCCCCTGCTGGGCTTGCCCCATCTCCCCCCACCGATCCCACTGGATGGCCCCGTTGCCCTTTTGCCCTTGGGGGCAGTTAATTACTTTCACTGGATGGTGGATATTTTGCCTGCCTTGGATATCCTGCGGCGGTCGGGCGCCCTGGAAAAGGACATTCCCATCTTGATCCACGGGTATCAGGGAAAACCCTTTCAGGTGCAGAGCTTGGCCACCCTGGGGATCCCAGCCGAGCGCATCCTCAGCTTTGAGCAGTTGGGGGGATCCCATCTGCAAGCCCAGAACCTGATCGTGCCCTCGGCAGGCGCTCCGGTGGGGTGTTTGACGCCCAGGGGATTGGAGGTGCTGCGGCAACTGGCCCAGCCGAGTTTCTCCATCGACCCCCTGCAGCCGCGGCGGATTTACATCAGCCGTCGGTCTGCCCGCTGGCGGCGGGTGATCAACGAAGCGGAGGTGCTGGCCTGCTTGCGCCCCTGGGGATTTGTACCGGTGCAGATGGAAACCCTCTCTCTTCCCGAGCAAATAGCCCTGATGCAGGGGGCAGAGGCGGTGATCGGGATCCACGGGGCGGGCCTAACCAACCTCGCCTTTTGTCCACCCGGCACCACCGTCATCGAGATCTTGCCCAGCAATGCAGTGCTTCCCTATTTTTGGAGTATTGCTCAGGTGGCAGGGCTAAGGTATTTCCCCTTGGTGGCGCCTGTTTGCGATCCGGCTTTGGTGGCTCTTCTTTCCAGCCCCGATTTGGATCGAGAAGATGCCTGGGCTCGGATCCCGGACTTGCTGAATGTGCTGGAACAGACAGGGATCAAGGGATGATGGGATCGGAGGGACTCGAACCCTCACGTTCTTGAGGAACAACGGATTTTAAGTCCGTAGCGTCTACCATTCCGCCACGATCCCAATCTGTCGGCAATAGCCGTACTACTCTACCAAACTGCTTGCCTTGGGGGGGCAAGTCTTTAAGTTGGTTCACCCAGCCCTGCAGTGGAGGGTATGAAGTAGGGGATTGCTGCCCCTGCTGATGGGATCCCTGCTGTGCCCGCTGGCTTGAAGCTCCTACAACTTCTCTTTCAAAAAAACGTTGGCCACCCAGATCCCCACCACCGCCAAGGCGGCCATCCCATAAAAGGTATAGCTATAGCTGCCCAGCCTATCGCGAATTTGCCCCGCGATCATCGTTCCCACCAAGGCCCCAACTCCATAGGCGGTAAACACAATGCCGTAGTTCTGGGCGTAGCGTTCGGGATCAAACAAGCGCAGGGTCAGGGCGGGAGCCATGGCCAGCCACCCCCCCAGGCAAAACCAAAGCAAGGAAAAAGTTACCCAGTAGGCCAGAAGGGATCCCTGAGGAGGCAGGAGCATTAGCCCACAGGCCAGCAGGATCAGCCCATAGGAGCCCGTAGTGACCTGATGGGGATGTAATCGATCGGCCAACCAGCCAAACAGAGGACGGCTGAGCCCGTTGAAAATAGCGAAGAGAGCCACGCTGTTGGCAGCCGCAGGGGGATCCAGGCCGATCAGCTCTTCCCCCACAGGACCAGAAATCCCAATGGCGCTTAAACCAACCAGGGTGCCGATGGCGTAGCAGATCCACAGGCCATAGAAGGAGGGGTTCCTCAGCAGAGGGAGAGAGCGCCGAGAAGTCAACGGAGAGCGATCTGGGCCATTCGTGGATTTTCTTGGAAAAGATGGGGAAGGGATCCAATCGGGGGGAGGAAATCTCAGTTGGGTTGCGATCCCCAAGATCACCGCTGCAAAGAGGATCCCCAAAATCAGCAGCGTAGGTCGAACCCCCAGCGCCTCGATCAAGCGGTTGGCTAGAGGAGCGGTAAGCAGGGGGGATAGGCCAAAGCCGATAATGGTGGACCCCACCGCCAATCCCTTGCAATCGGGAAACCAACGGGCTGCCACGGCCATCGGCACCCCATAGGCAACCCCTACTCCGCTACCGGCAATCACCCCATAGCAGAGGGTGATCCACCCAATAGAAGGGGCAAAGCTAGCCAGCCCATAGCCCAAACCCACCAAGCTGCCCCCCAGAGCCAGTACTCGGCGGGATCCCCAGCGGGGGATGACAAACCCTGTGATGGGCATGAGGGTAGCGTAGAACACGAGGGCAACCGTGTAGGGCAGCAGGCTCTCACTGGCCCCAATCCCCAGCTCTGTTTCCAGGGGCTTGCGGAAAATGCTCCAGGAATAGACGGTTCCCAAGCAAAGAAGAACCAGGAGCCCCTGGAGGATGAAAAGCCATCTCCCCATATGGGCCGGTTGTCCATACAAAGTAACGGGGAATCCAACCCTTTTCATGGGTATCTAGAGCTTGTTGGAGCTGAGTTCAACCCATTCTCTCAGCCCTTTCGGGGATAGGCCAACAGAATTTTTAGCCAACCGTTGGCTAGAGGCGTTTGGCCTCTACTGTCTTGGGCAGAGACAAAGGCTCCGGCAGCTCCGGGATGGACAATTCCCAACCGTTGCTCAGGGTGAAAATGGTTTCCCCGGCCTCTGAACGGGTGGCCACAACCGATTCTTCCAGATCTTTTTTGGGAACGTAGACCATCAAATGCCCGTAGGCACTTTCGTGCAGGATGACTTTCATAGCCCTTTCTCCACAAGTTCCAGCTCTTGGGCACGGCACCCCACCACCAAGCCTTTGGCCAAGCAGTGGACGGCATAGACGTAAAACCGTTGTAGAAAGGTGCCAATGGAAATCACGTAACCTTCGTCGCCGGGAACGGCTAAGATTTTTCCCACCGGCTGGCCGAAGAAGGTGCCATCGTTGCGGATGACCTTACGGATGCGGACTTTGTCGCCCAGCTCAAATTGGGGAGGGCGATCCAGCTCCAGTTCGTCGCTCATGGGGTACCTCCTGTGATTTCTGCCAACACTCGACAAAGCTCTTGGCGGGTTAGGCTGCGGCCTACTTGGCGTGCCCGTCGAGACACGGCTGCCAAAATGGCCTGAGATTTGGAAGTTTCCTTTCCGGACAAGCGGTTAGACAACATCGGGATGGCTTTCCTCTGGGATGGGTTCTGGAGTGTGTTGCGCCCATTGCGTCAGCGTTGCGCGGCAATAACGGGCCAGTTCCGCCGGTGGGATCGGATGCTTGCAGTGGGTGACGTGCTGCCGCACCTGTTCCAGGAGCTTTTCCAGTTGGCCAGGTGGGATCTGCTCGACAGGGATCCCCTGTTCCTTGAGGATCTGGAGCAGCAAATGCCTGCCGGAGTGTTTGCCCAACACCAGCCGCCGCTGGCTGCCCACGGCTTCTGGTGGGAAAGGCTCATAGGTCTGGGGATCCCGTAGCACCCCTGCAGCGTGAATGCCCGACTCGTGGGCAAAGGCGTTGTCGCCAACGATGGCCTTCCAGGGGGGGAGGGGAGCACCGCTGGCCCGTACCACCTGTTGAGACAGCTCCCGCAGACGGCAGGTATCCACCCCAACATCGATCCCCAAGGTGTAGCGCAAAGCCATCACCACCTCTTCCAGGGGGGCATTGCCGGCCCGTTCCCCCAAGCCGTTGACGGTGGTGTTCACCGACTGAGCGCCGGCGCGGATTCCGGCCAAGGCATTGGCAGTGGCCATGCCCAGGTCGTCGTGGGTATGCATCTCCACAGGGATATCGATGGCCCGCACCAGACGGCGAATCTGCTTGTAGGTGCTAAAAGGATCCAAAACGCCCACCGTATCGCAGTAGCGGAAGCGCCGACAGCCCCAGCTCTGGGCCATTTGGGCCAGCTCGATGACCTGATCCAGGGAGGTGCGGCTGGCATCTTCTGCCCCCACCGAGACCCACAGCCCCTGCTCCAAGGCCATCTCCACGCATTGGCGCAACTGTCGCAGCAGCCGAGGGCGATCCCCTTGGAACTTGGCAGCGATTTGCCGATCCGAGACCGGCACGGAGATGTGGATCCGCTTGAGGCCGCAACGAATAGAGGCGAGGATATCGCTGGGCACAGCCCGGTTCCAGCCCAGCAGCTGAGCCCGCAGCCCCAGGCTGAGCATGGCGCGAATGGCTTCCGTTTCCACAGCGCCCATGGCCGGGATCCCCACCTCGATCTCGGGCACGCCAATGGCATCCAAGAGGGCAGCAATGGAGATTTTCTCGGGGATTTGGAAGGCTACCCCTGCCGCTTGCTCCCCATCGCGTAGGGTGGTGTCGTTGATGGTGATAGAGGAATTCATGGGATCCATCCTCCAAGACCTACGGCCCGCCTAGGCAATCGGTAACCGTCGATGGTGCTCCGCACCGCTAGCGGGACCCCGGTTGCGTCAGGGCAATCATGTCCAGGGTAGAAAGCTCAACCAAGTTGCCGCAGAATTCATCAGATTCCTGTAAGGCTTGGCTGTTCCTCTTAGCGGGGTGGAGTCTTTGGAGCAGGGGATCCTTGACAAAGTCCGACAAAGTCCGGCCTTTGGGATCCCGCTGCTCTGGCCATCAACGAATTAAGTCGAAGGAGATGTCGGTTTTGCCGGGGATGATGCTGCGCCGATCGGCCTCATCCAGAAGGGTGTTGACAATCCAGTTAAGGAGGTTGAGCGCCCCCACATAGCCATAGGTGGGATAGCGATGCAGATGGTGGCGGTCGAAGATGGGGTAGCCGATGCGCACCAAAGGCGTGCCCGTATCCCGCCACAGGTATTTGCCGTAGGAATTGCCGATCAGCAGATCCACCGGCTCGGTGAACATCAGAGAGCGCAGATGCCAGAGATCCTTGCCCCCCCAGACGGTTGCCCCCTGTCCATAGGGACTGGAGGCCAGCAGTGCCCGCGCCTCGGCTTCGAACTCCTCGTTGCTGTTGGTCACCACCACATGGATCGGCTCGGCCCCCAGCTCCAGCAACAGGCTGAGCAAGCCCATCACCAGATCCGGATCCCCGTACAGGGCCACCCGCTTGCCGTGGATCCAGGCTTGGGAGTCGGTGAAAGCATCCACCGCCCGGCCCCGCTCGATCTCCAGCTCGGGGGGAATGGGCTTGCCGGTTAGCTGAGATAGCTGCATCAAAAACTCATCCGTGCCCCGAATACCCACTGGCCGCGCCGTCAGGGTGGGCCGACCCGAGGCCTCTGCTAGAAACTCCAGGGTCTTGGGCGTGGTGTAGCGCTGGAAGGAAAAAGTAGCCTCGGCGTTGAGGCATTGGGCAGCCGCCTCCAAAGGGGTTCCGCCGGGATACATGTGGAAAGTGCCGTCGTTGGGCGAATCCAAATAGTCGGAGTTGTCCGCCAGCAAAGTCAGCGGGATCCCGAATAAGCCGAAGATGCGCTTGATCTCCCGCAAGTTGCCCATGTAGGTATCGAAACCGGGGATGACGTTGATGTAGCCATTGCTACCCGTGCGGCCCACCGGCTCGGTGAGGGTGCTGAGAATGCTCTTGAGCATGTTGTCATAGCCGGTGATGTGGGATCCCACAAAGCTTGGCGTGTGGGCATAGGGCACCGGGAAGTCGCGGGAAATCACTCCCTCATTTCTGGCCGTGGTGATGAAGGCCCCCAGGTCATCCCCGATCACCTCTGCCATGCAGGTGGTGCACACGGCGATCATCTTGGGTTTGTAGAGGGTGTAAGCGTTTTCCAGTCCCTCGATCAGGTTTTTGAGGCCGCCAAACACCGCCGCATCTTCCGTCATCGAGGTGGAGACCGCCGAAAAGGGCTCCTTAAAGTGGCGGGTGAGATGGGTGCGAAAATAGGCCACGCACCCCTGGGATCCATGGACGAAGGGCAAAGTTCCCTCGAAGCCGACAGCGGCGAAGATGGCCCCCAAGGGTTGGCAGGCTTTGGCGGGGTTTACCGTCAGGGCCTCCCGTTGAAAGTTCTTCTCCCGGTATTCCCAAGATTTTGTCCATTCGGCCACCCGGGCCACTTCTTCCGGGGAAGGGAGATCTTCAAAAGTTTGCTTGCACTGCAGAAGCGCCTGATATTCCGGATCTTGAAACAGGCGGGCGTGATCTTTGATGTCTTGGATATCTTGCGGCATGGTCGGTCTCCTAATGAGGGGCAGGGGAAGGAAGGGCCGTTGGCGTCTGGGATCCCGGCGGCAAGCTAGGATTTCCAGGGGGCTTTGACCAGATCCCAGGTGGGGCTATTCAAGGCCAGATCCATATCGCGGGCGAACACGGCAAAGCCGTCGTAGCCGTGGTAGGGGCCGGAGTAGTCCCAAGAGTGCATCTGGCGGAAGGGCAAAGCCATCTTTTGAAAGACGTACTTCTCCTTGATGCCGGAGGCGATGAGATCTGGCTTCAACCTCTTGGCAAATTCTTCAAACTCGTAGCCGGACACGTCATCGTAGATGAGGGTGCCATCGTCGATGTACTGGGTGGTGCGCTTGTAGTCGTCGCCGTGGCCGAATTCGTAGCCGGTGGCAATCACCTCCATGCCCAGCTCCCGGAAGGCCGGGATGACGTGGCGGGGCCGCAGTCCGCCCACCATCAGCATCACCCGCTTGCCCTCCAGGCGGGGACGGTACTTGGCAATGATGGCCTCGCTCTGGGGCTTGTACTTGGCGATCACCTGCTCCGCCTTGGCCTGAATGGTCTCGTCGAACCGCTGGGCGATGGCCCGCAGCGACTTGGCAATTTGGGTAGGGCCAAAGAAATTGAACTCCAGCCAGGGGATCCCGTAGGCTTCCTCCATGTGGCGGCAGATGTAGTTCATGGAGCGGTAGCAGTGGATGAGATTCAGCTTCACCCGAGGGGCAAGCAGCATCTCGTTCCAGGTGCCATCGCCGGAAAACTGGGTCACTACCCGCAGGCCCATCTCCTCCAGCAAAATCCGGGAAGACCAAGCGTCGCCGCCGATGTTGTAGTCCCCAATCAGGGCCACATCATAAGGGCCGGGCTCAAAGTTGAGGGATCCCTCCTTGGCTTTCTTGTCGGCAATGGGCAGAACCCAGTCCCGCACTGTATCGTTGGCGATGTGGTGGCCCAGGGACTGGGAGACCCCCCGAAAGCCTTCGCAGCGCACCGGTACCACCGGCTTGCCAATTTCTTTGGAAACTCTCTTGGCCACCGCCTCGATGTCATCCCCAATTAGGCCAACGGGGCATTCGGACTGGATGGTAATGCCTTTGGCCAAGGGGAAGAGTTCGCTGGCTTCCACCAAGAGTTTGGCCAGTTTTTTGTCCCCCCCGAACACCACATCTCGCTCCTGAAAATCGGAGGTGAACTGCATGGTAACGAAGGTATCTACCCCGGTTGTGCCGACGTAGTAATTGCGCCTTCCCGACCAGGAGTAGTAGCCGCAGCCCACGGGGCCATGGCTGAGGTGGATCATGTCTTTGACCGGCCCCCACACCACCCCCTTGGAACCGGCATAGGCACAGCCGCGAGTGGTCATGACGCCGGGGATCGACTTGATGTTGGACTTTACTCCGCAATCCGTTTTGCCCTTGTCGTAGACGTTGAGGTGTTTGGCTCGCTTTTGCTTGGCCTTTTCCGGATAGGTTTCCAGAACTTCTGCAATAACTTTTCGGTTTTCCTCTTTGAGGGCGCTTTTTGGAGTAGTCATGGGAAGAGCCTCATCTACTGGATTTTTTTGAGAAAGAAACTAGGGGGAACCGAGGGCCGAGGGAGGAAGGGATCCACCCCCAGCCCATCTTTAAGTTCACACTGGGGCCAACTCTTTTTCGGTTTTGCCGATGAGGTGGGCGATTTTCTGGTCGTCGTCCAAAACGCCGAACTCTATCAACAACTGTTCCAGCTCATCCATAGAGATGGGGGTGGGGATCCTCAGATCCGTGTTGTTGATGATCTTTTTGGCCAAGGCCCGATACTCGTCAGCTTGGTTGCAGTCGGGGGAGTACTCGATCACCGTCATGCGGCGCAATTCTGCGTGCTGAACCACATTGTCGCGGGGGATGAAGTGCAGCATTTTGGTGTTGAGCTTTTCGGCCAGAGCTTCGATCAGCTCGATCTCGCGATCCACTTTGCGGCTGTTGCAGATCAAGCCACCCAAGCGCACGCCGCCGGAGTAGGCGTATTTCAGCACGCCGCGGGCGATGTTGTTGGCCGCATACATGGCCATCATTTCGCCGGAGCAAACAATGTAGATCTCTTGGGCCTTGCCCTCCCGAATGGGCATGGCAAAACCGCCGCAGACCACGTCCCCCAGCACGTCGTAGCAGACAAAGTCCAGATCCTCGTAGGCTCCGTTTTCTTCCAAGAAATTGATGGCGGTGATGATGCCTCGTCCGGCACAGCCAACACCAGGCTCGGGGCCACCGGATTCCACGCAGCGCACCCCTCGGTAGCCGGTGAGCACCACTTCTTCCAGCTCCACGTCTTCTACGGATCCCCGCTCAGCAGCCAGGTGAAGGACGGTGGTCTGGGCTTTGCAGTGCAACATGAGGCGGGTGGAATCGGCCTTCGGGTCGCAGCCGACGATCATGATCCGCTGCCCCAATTCGGCCATACCGGCAACGGTATTCTGACAGGTGGTGGATTTGCCGATACCGCCTTTGCCGTAGAATGCAATTTGTCTCATGGTTCAGTTCTCCTAATGAAGACTTGAGGAAAAACTTGAGGGCGACTTAAGGGTTAGAAATCTCTTGCCAATGGGCGCAACTGGTCGCATTAGCGAGACGGGATCCTTACTGCAAAGGATTTCAGCTCGCGGGAAGGCAGCCTTGGATCCCTTGGAATCCAAAAGCAAACCGGTTGAACGGTGGGGCTCTCCCGAATCGAGGCAGGAGATGGGGGAAGCGACGGGGAGTAACAGTGGGGCAGATCATAGGGCTCTCAGGCTTATCGAGAATGGGGAACTAGAGGGCATGCACGGTTAAAGTGGGCCACACCTGTTCTTGCAGGCGGGTTTCGATGAGCAACCGCAGGGTGTTTTGCTGGCTGGGGCAGGTGGTGCAGGATCCCTTGAGGCGCACCCACACCTGATCCCCTTCCAGGTCGTACAGCTCCACATCGCCGCCATCGGCCAACAGCAGCGGGCGAACTTCCTCCTCCAGGACGGCCTGAATGCGGGCGATCTTTTGCAAGGTGGTGAGGGGAGAGGGAGCAGCGGGAGAGGGCTCTGTCTGGTTTTGGGAGTTCCCTTTTGAATTTCTTGAATCTTCTGAAGGGGTTGCGTCAGTCTCGGCCAGAACGGCGGCGATCAGGTCTTCAATCTGGGCCAGGCAGGAACCACAGCCACCACCCGCTTTGCTGTAGGCTGTTACTTCCTCAGCGGAGGTGAGGTGGTTTTCCCGGATCAAGCGGCGGATCTTTTGCTCGCTGACGCCAAAGCAGGAGCAGACCAAAGCGCTGTCATCATCCGTGTGGTCAGGCAGAGGAAGGCCGCGATAGCTGTAGATGGCTGCCTCCAGAGCCTCTTGCCCCATCACCGAGCAGTGCATCTTGGCGGGGGGCAGGCCGCCTAGGTAGTCAGCGATTTGGCGGTTGTCGATCCGCAGGGCTTCATCCAGAGTGAGGCCGGTGATTAGCTCCGTCAGGGCCGAGGAAGAGGCAATGGCGCTGGTGCAGCCGAAGGTTTGGAAGCTGGCAGCCAAGATGCGCTCGCTGGCCTCGTCCACCTTTAAGTAGAGCCGCAGGGCATCGCCGCAGGTGATGCTGCCCACTTCTCCCACCACCACCCGAACACCAGGCTCGGAGCTGGGATCCATTGGCCCTTGGTTTTTGGGGTGGTAGAAGAGTTCCAAAACTTTTTCGCTGTAGTCCCACATGGCTGGATCCTGAGTTGAGGATGCTAACGGTCGAGCGAAGATGAGTTTGAGCCGGGCGGTCAGCGGTGAGCCAGTTCCCGCTCCTGCTGTTGCAGCCAGTCTTCCGCCTCGTGGCTGAAGGGGGAGATGGCCCGCAAATGCTCGATGATCCCCGGCAAAACCTCCAGCACCCGCTCCACCTCTGCCGGCTGGGTAAAGCGGGAGAGGCTGAAGCGGATCGAGCCGTGCAAAACGGTGTAGGGCAGGCGCATGGCCCGCAGCACATGGGAGGGTTCCAGGGATCCCGAGGTGCAGGCGGAGCCGGAGGAGGCGCAGATGCCGTATTTGTTCAGCCAGAAGAGGATCGCTTCCCCTTCCACGAACTTGAAGCCCAGGTTGGTGGTGTTGGGCAGCCGCCGGGTGGGGTGGCCGTTAACCTGGATATCCGGGATCCGCTGCAGCAAGCCCTGCTCCAGGCGATCCCGCAGCAGCCGCTCATGGGGATCCCCCAGGTGGGCTTGGGCCAGCTCAGCCGCTTTGCCCAGGGCGATGATGCCCGGCACATTTTCCGTCCCGGCGCGGCGGCCTCGCTCCTGATGCCCTCCCAGCAGCAACGGACGGAAGCGCAAGCCCCGCCGCACATAGAGAGCGCCGATCCCCTTGGGGGCATGCAGCTTGTGCCCGGAAAGGGTGAGGAGATCCACCGGCAGGCGCTGCAGATCGAGGGGGATTTTGCCCACCGCCTGCACTGCGTCCACATGGACAACAGCCCCATAGCTGCGAGCCAGGGATCCCACCGCCTCGATGGGGAAAAGCACGCCCGTCTCGTTGTTGGCGGCCATGCAGCTCACCAGGGCAGTATCGCCGGTCAGGGCTGCTTCCAACTCCAGCAAGTCCAGGCAGCCTTGCTCATCCACCGAGAGGTAGGTGACGCGGTAGCCTTGTTTTTCCAGGTGCTTGCAGACGTTGAGCACCGAGGCGTGCTCTACCTGCGTGGTGATGATGTGGCGCTTCTGGGGTTGGGCTGCCAAGGCTGCATAAATGGCCGTGGTGTTGCCTTCGGTGCCGCCACTGGTGAAGACGATCTCCGTCGGGTCGGCTCCCAGAAGGGCTGCCACCTGTTCGCGGGCTTGGTTGAGGGCACGCCCCACCTGGCCGCCAAAACTGTGCATCGAGGAGGGGTTACCGTAGAAGGTCTGCAAATAGGGCAGCATCGCCTCCAGAACCAGGGGATCCACAGCGGTGGTGGCGTTGTTGTCCAGGTAGATCACAGGGTTCATACAGGCTCCGAATCGATACAAGGTAGGGGTTGGGCAACGTTAAACGGCTTGCGGAGCGTGGGAATGGCACTGCTTTGGGCAAATGCGGGCGCAAGCCTGACAGCCGATGCAGAGGGCGGCATTGAGGATGGTCATCACTTTGCGCTCACTTTCTTCTTCCTCTTCGTTGTCGACAAACTCGCCGTCTTCGTTGAGGGCTCTGAGGGCAAACACACCCCGGCCACAGACTTTGAGGCAACGGCTACAGCCGAGGCAGCGGCTGATATCCAGGCTTTCGATAAACTGTGGGATCCAGGGCAGTCCGCCTTTGGTGAGAGCAGTTACAGTAGCCATGGCCAAGCTCCAAAGCGAGATTTTTAGGATCGGGGAGATTTGCTGTCCAAGGTCTGGTTGACCAACCAGGTGCGGTAAAACTTGAGGGCCACCGTTTCGATGAGGTCGTAGTCTTCCACCACTTCGATGCCGGCCTCGCGAATACGCTTCATGGGGCAATCGCCGATCTTGGAGACCAGCACGGCTCGGCAATCCCTGATGAGATCCAGGATTTGCTCTAGGTTGTTGTCCTCCCCGGATCCCCCGTGGCAGTACTGCGGGATCTTGCGGTGGCCGACAAACTGCGCCCCACGGGCGTTGACCTCGTAGATCAAAAACTCCCGCGCATGGCCGAAGTGGCGATTGACCAAGCCACCGCCTTTGCTGGCCACGGCCACCAGGATGGAGGGGCTGTCGGGAGGCAGGTCGGCTGTCCAGTGGGTCGGGGCTGCCTGCTGCTGAGCTTGCAGTTGGGCAATGCTTGCCTGGACCTGGCGGCGTTTTTCGGGGTCGTACTCGGGGGTCATCTGCATAAAGCGCTCCTTGGTGAACTCTTGGCTGCGGTCTTCCCCCAGAAGGCCCACCGCGTCCGCCCGACACTGGCGACAGTGGCGCATCATCCGCATGTTGCCGGAGCACCGATCTTGCAGGGCTTTCAACTCCTGAGGGGTGGGGCCCCGCTGGCCGATGAGGCCGAAGTAAGTGCCGTGTTCGGGCGCCGAGATCAGGGGCATGATGTTGTGCAAGAAAGCCCCTTTCTCCTGAATCACCCGGTTCACTTCCAGCAGGTGGGTGTCGTTGATGCCGGGAATCAGGACGGAGTTGACTTTGCAGAGGATGTCTGCCTCCCGCAACAGATCCAGGCTTTCCATCTGCCGCTCGTGCAGGATGCGGGCTGCCTCCACCCCCCGAATGCGCTTGCGCCGCCAGCGGATCCAGGGGTAGATCTTGGCTCCGATCTCTGGATCCACCATGTTGATGGTCAGGGTGACGTGGTCGATGTTCAGCCGTTTGATCTCGTCGATGTAGTCCGGCAACATCAGGCCGTTGGTGGAAAGGCAAAGCTTGAGATCCGGAGCTTTCTCGGCAATGCGGGCAAAGGTTTCGAAGGTTTGCTTGGGGTTGGCCAAGGGATCCCCAGGCCCAGCAATGCCCACCACCGTCAGTTGCGGGATCTTGCCGGCAATCACCAGCACTTTGTGGGCGGCTTCCGCCGGGGTAAGCAGCTCGCTGACCACACCGGGCCGGCTCTCGTTGGCACAGTCGAACTTGCGGTTGCAGTAGTTGCACTGGATGTTGCAGGCGGGGGCTACCGCCACGTGCATGCGGGCGTAGTGATGGTGAGCCGCTTCGCTGTAGCAGGGATGGGTGGCGATGCGCTGCTGCAGATGAGGGGGGAGGGCCTGGCGGGGGCTGCTGCTGCAAGCGCAGGCCGATGGGGAAGGGGATCCCTGGCGGGGCGGAGTTGAAAGGGGCAGCATGGCGGGGTCAACCAGGGGATAGAACGTTACTGGCGGTTATATCAACTGCCCTCTGGCTGCTCCGTTGCACTCAGCACCGGTAGAACTGATCGAGTTTATTGGCTTTGTACTCAAGACCTGCAAAGCCCGATGGCAGGCCGAATCCAACTTTTTTTAGGGGTCGAGGGTCTGGTTTTTCAAGGCCGGGGATGCCGTATTTTGACCCAAAGGGGCGGGGGATCCGGCTGTGGGGAGGATCCCCGGAATCCCTGATTCGACAAGGGCTTGGGGCAATGCTTAAGAAATACTAAAAATCTGCTCAGATGCACTCAAGCGCCGCAGCCTCGGCTGCGTTTTGCATCAATTGCTACGATTTAATATCGTATCAGCCCAAAAGTGTATTGAAAATAGCCGTTTGAGTTTGAGGAAAGATCCCCCTGGGGCAAAGTCCTCGCCAAGGAAGTGAAGACTATTGCGGCGGCAGGCCGTCGGACTTTCTTGTTGTGACAGGGGGGATGTACTCGCTCAAATACCCATACCCTTCCCCAAAAATACCGGATCCCTGCGGGCAAAAGACTCAACCCCCTGCCCTCAGAAAAACTTTTTTTGCCCTCTGGGCCAAGCTTCCAGGGTTTGAGTACATCGGCAATAACTCAATCAATCCTGATCGACCGCTGCCAAGCCTGAGCCACCGCAGCCGCTTGCTATAAGCGGGGGAACAGAAACCCAACGGTTCTGCCCCTCTGTTGAGACTCGCCCCCTGCTTCCCAACCGGTGAGCTTATGTCCCCCCTTGTTTCTCCCCCACCGAAAACGGCTGAAGTGCTGCAGGTGCCCCGTTGCGATCGCTGGCGGATTCTCTACCGTCTGCAGGAGCTGGATTTGACCTGTGGCTGTACCCCGACCGGCCAACTGTGGGTGATGATTCGCACCCCCACCGAAGCCCTCCTCGTCCACAGTGTGCTCCGCCTTTTCACCCTCAACCGCTCTGGCTGGCTGAGTTGGTTGGATCGCTGCTGGTCTCTCCAGACCTGGGATCCCCCTGAGAGACATTCGGGATGGGACGACCGCCCCTGAACCTCCGCCGTTTGCCTTCTTGCTTCTCCTGTTCACCTCGTTTTGGTAGCGCCAATGAGCACTCCATCCCCCTCGACTCACTCCTTCCAACAAGTCCGAGACAACCCCGTTCACCTGGGACGTGAGATCACGGTTCCCATCTGCGAGGGCCTCAACCTAGTTTGGGCCAGTCTTCAGGGGCTGTATTTGCAGTATCTGAAGCACCATCTGGTTGTGGAAGGAGCAGAGTTCTACTCAATTCACCAATTTTTCAACGAAAGTCTACAGGAAGTTCAGAACCACGCCCATGAGGTGGGGGAGCGCCTGAACGGCCTAGGTGGGATCCCGGCCTCCAGCTTTGCCAAGCTGGCGGAGCTGTGCTGCTTCAGCCCAGAAGGGGACGATGCGTTGGCTGTGCGGCCCATGCTGGAAGCGGATTTGCGGGCCGAGCAAAGCCTAATCGATCTGCTGCGTCGCCAGGCGGCTCTGGCGGAAAGTGTTGGGGATCGCGCCACCCGTCACCTCTACGAGCAGATTTTGCTGCGGACGGAAGAACGGGCCTTTCACCTGGCCCACTTTCTGGCTGCCGACAGCTTGGTTTTGGGCTTGTCCCCATCCTAGCTTGCCCATCTACGCCCACCCCTCGTTTTGGGAGACTCTGCCATGCTTACCCCCGATCGGGCGCCGCTGCTGCAGTTTTTGCAAGTTGAGCTTGGGATCCCGGAATCCGCCCTCACCTTCGCCCTGAAACGGCATGGGTGTGAACAGGGCCCTTTGCCCATGATTCTTTGGCATTACGGGCTGATTTCCTTGGAGCAACTGGAGCAGATTTTTGAATGGTGTGCTCCCCCTCCTCTTGTTACCAATTCTACCCATTCGGAGGTTTAAGCCATGACTTATCCCTACCCTTCTCTTCCCTTTCCCAGAGTCGGCAACCCTTTGGGATGGCTCGGCCTGGTTTTGAACTCAATTTTCAGATCCGCCCTGAAGTGGCCGCGCCGCTGGCTCAACAGCATTGAAATTCGGGGATCCCGGCAGGCGCGTTGGATTTGTCGTTTGATCCCGGCTTCCTGTCCCTTTGAGCGGGATATCCGACTGGGATCCCGCACCGTCCACATTCCGGCCCTCTGTCGCATCAACCCCCTCTACGAGGAGATCATCGCCCTGCGGCTACGGGCGGCGGCTTATCTGGCCGAAGCTGCGGCTCAACCCCAGCCCCCCTCTTCTCAGGAGATCCCATCATGCCCTTGATCAGCCGGACTAAAGTGGCGGAGCTGCTCAACGAGACCGCCTGCGAGCACAACCACAAGAAAGACGGCAAAGGCAAAAACAAAGTCTGTGCCGAGCAAGCCAAGCCAGGAGGAGCGCAGGGAGGCTGTGCCTTTGACGGGGCTTCGATTGCCCTGGTGCCGATCGCCGATGCCGCCCATCTAGTACATGGGCCAATCGCCTGCAGCGGCAACTCTTGGGGGACGCGGGGCAGCCTCTCTTCTGGCCCCCAGCTTTATCGGGTGGGCTTCACCACCGATCTGAGCGAGAACGAGATCATCTTCGGGGGGGAGGAAAAGCTGTTCCAGGCCATCCTTGACTTGCAGGCCAAATACCAGCCTGCCGCCATTTTTGTCTATCTCACTTGTGTAACTGCCCTCATTGGCGACGATGTGGAGGCCGTGTGTCAGCGGGCCAGCCGCCAGCTTGGGATCCCGGTCATTCCGGTGAATGCGCCCGGCTTTGTGGGCAGCAAAAACCTAGGCAACCGTCTGGCCGGAGAAGCGCTGCTGGACTATGTTATCGGCACCGCCTCCCCGGAGTACACCACTCCCCGCGACATTAACCTCATCGGCGAGTACAACATTGCCGGCGAGCTGTGGGATGTCTTGCCTCTGTTTGACGAGCTGGGGATCCGCATCTTGGCCAAGATCACCGGCGATGGCCGCTACCACGAGATCTGTACCGCCCACCGGGCCAAGCTGAACGTTCTCATCTGCGCTAAAGCCTTGCTCAATGTGGGCCGCAAGATGCAGGAGCGCTACGGGATCCCCTACATCGAGGCTTCCTTTTACGGGCTGCAGGAGATGAACCACTGCCTAAGGGCCATTGCCCAAGGGCTGAAGGATCCGCAACTGCAGGAGCGTACCGAGGCCCTCATCGAGCGAGAAACTCGCGCCGCTGAGGCGGCTTTGGCCCCCTACCGGCAGCGGCTGGCGGGCAAACGAGTTGTCCTTTATACCGGCGGCGTGAAAAGTTGGTCGATCATCTCTGCTGCCCGAGATCTGGGGATGCAGGTAACGGCCACCAGCACCCGCAAAAGCACCGAAGAAGACAAAGCCCGCATCCGCGAGCTGCTCGGCCAGGATGGCATTCTCTTGGACAAGGGCAGCCCTCAAGAGCTGCTCAAGGTGGTGGAGCGCACGAAAGCGGACTTGCTCATCGCCGGCGGACGCAACCAGTACACCGCCCTCAAGGCCCGCATCCCCTTTCTGGACATCAACCAGGAGCGGCACCACGCTTATGCCGGCTATCGCGGCCTGGTGAACTTGGCGCGGGAGATCGATGCCGCCCTCCACAGTCCCATTTGGGAGCAGTTGCGACGGCCTGCCCCCTGGGAGACTCCAGCCGAAGAGGAGGTGGGAGGATGGCCCAGTTGATTCAAGAACGCAAGCCTCTCAGCGTCAACCCCCTCAAACTCAGCGCTCCGCTGGGAGCGGCCCTGGCCTTTCTGGGGATCAAGGGCTGTCTGCCCCTCTTCCACGGTTCCCAAGGCTGTACGGCCTTTGCCAAAGCGCTGCTGGTACGCCATTTCCGCGAGGCCATTCCCATGTCCACCACTGCCATGTCCGAGGTGGACACCATCTTGGGAGGCGAGGAGAATGTCGAAGCTGCCATTCTCACCTTGGTGGAGAAGGCCCAGCCGGAGCTGATTGGTCTTCTGACCACCGGCCTCACGGAAACCCGCGGGGACGATATGCCGCGCATCCTGCGGGAGCTGCGCCGACGCCAGCCGCAATTGCAGGATCTGCCCATCGTCTTGGCCTCCACGCCTGACTTTAAGGGATCCCTGCAGGACGGCTATGCCATCGCCGTCAACAGCTTGGTCAGCACCTTGCCAGAGCCGCCGTCGGGATCCGTCCGCCCTGCCCAGGTAACGGTGCTGTGCGGGCCTGCCCTCACCCCCGCCGATGCCCAGGAGATCAAGGAAATGGTGGAAGCTTTTGGCCTGGAGCCAATCTTGGTGCCGGATCTCTCAGGCTCCCTAGATGGCCACTTGGGCACTGGCTTTAGGGCAACCCCGGACGGCGGCACCAGCCTCGAGCAACTGCGGCAGCTGGGGCGATCCGGCCTCACCTTGGCCATTGGGGAGAGCATGCGCCCTGTCGCCCAGCTCCTGGCCCAGCGCTTTGGCACCCCCTATCGGGTTTTCCCCCACCTGACCGGTCTCAAGGCTGTGGATCCCTTTTTGGCAACCTTGGCCGACTACAGCCAACAGCCGGTGCCCCTGCGCTACCGCCGCCAGCGCAGCCAAGTCCAGGATGCCCTCCTGGATTGCCACTTTTTCTTCGGCAACCAGCGGATTGCCTTGGCCCTAGAAGCCGATCTGCTCTGGGGGTGGGTGGACTGGCTGCTGGATATGGGCTGTCAGATCCAGGCGGCCATCAGTCCCACACCGGATCCCCACTTGAGCACCCTTCCCATTGAGGCGGTGCGGGTGGGAGATCTGGGGGATCTGGAGGAGCTAGCACCCGGGGCCGACCTGCTGGTGGGCAACTCCCACGTGGCGCGCCTGGGCAAGCGGCTGGGGATCCCAGTGCATCGAATGGGGATCCCTATCTTCGACCGGCTGGGGGCCAACCACATCTGTCAGGTGGGCTATCGCGGCACCCTATCCCAACTGTTTGCTGTCGGCAACCTGCTGATGGAGCAGGAGGAAGCCCGTCACCCCAGCCCACCCCAGGTTTCTGGGCATGGATTCTAAGGGATCCAGAGCTTCGAAGGGCAGCCCAAGTGCCCCTAGCTCCCCCAAACCCTCAAGTTCACGTTTCTAAGGAGAACGCCTATGCAAGTGGCCTTTACAACCCGCGACGGCAAGCACGTCAACGCCCACTTTGGCTGGGCCAACCAGATCGACCTCTACGAAGTCACCCCCGAAGGCTACCGATTTTGTAAGACCCTCACCTTTGGGGGCAACTTGGAGGCAGATGGCAACGAGGACAAGCTGGTGCCCAAGCTGCAGGCTTTGGCCGATGTCACCCTCATCTACGTGGCTGCCATTGGCAGCAGTGCCGCCGCCCGCCTGATCAACCGCCGCATCACCCCCATCAAAGTGCAGTCGGAAGAAGAATCCATCGAGAGCTTGTTGCAGCGCCTGGTAACCACCCTGCACAATCCTCCCCCCTGGCTGCGCAAAGTGCTCTTGGCCGAGCGCGCCCGCAAAGCCGAAGCCCCAAATCCCTCTACTTCCCCTGCGGAGGTTTAGCCATGACGGTTACCCCTCTTTCCCCCTCGACCAGTCCCATCCTGCAGGAGATCGTCCGCCAGCTGCGGGCGGCGGATCCCTACGGCACCTACCGCACCTGGAGTGATGAGTTGCTGCTCAAGCCCTTTGTCGTCACCAAAGCCCAAAAACGCCAGATATCCCTCGAAGGGGAGGTGGATCCCGGGGTGCGGAGCCGCATTCTCATCTACTACCGCGCCATTGCCGCCCTGATCGAAAAGGAGACGGGCCTCCTGGCTCAGGTGGTGCTGGATCTCAACAGCGAAGGCTTTGGTTGGGTGCTGGTCTTCTCGGGGCGGCTGTTGTTGGTGGTCAACACCCTGCGAGACGCCCATCGCTTCGGTTTCGAGTCTCTCGAACAGCTCACTGAAAAAGCTACTGCCCTTATCGACAAAGGGATCCAACTGGCCCGAACCTACCCTGAGGTGGGCCGACTGTAGCCGCTTGTCTCCGTCCCGGCAGCCATTTTTTCTTCTTTTTCTTCAGCAATTAGGAGTGCCTTGCCCATGTTGAATGAGAGTGACGTTGAAAATGTTGTGAACGACTTGGCTTTCGAGCCCTTCGAACACCTCTCTGCCGACCAGCTCCGCAGCGAGATCAAGCGCCTAAACAGCAAAGCAGGCCAACTGAAAATGGATCTGCACGATCTGGCCGAGGGGCTACCCGACGGGTTCGAGCGACTCCCCGACTTGGCAGCCCGCACTTACGCCCTATTTGCCCGGCTGCACACCCTCAGACAACGCTTGAAAACCCTGGAGACCTGCCGATGAGTTGGAACCACAACCGCCGTTGGAAAGACTTCCAAGCCCTAGTCAATGCCGAGGATTATTTCGCTTTTTTCGAGCTCCCCTACGATCCGCGGGTGGTCAACGTGAATCGCCTGCATATCTTACGCAAATTTGCTCAGTATCTGGCTCCTCTGGAGCACTTCCAGGGCAGCGAAGAAGAATGGCTGGAGCAAGCCCGGCAAGCGCTGGAAAAAGCGTATCAAACCTTTCTCACTTCTACCCCGCAGCAGGAGAAGCTCTTCCGAGTCTTTCAAGACTATGGTTGTCCGGATCCCGTTGGCGGCTGTGCCGGCTGCAGCTCTTCGGGAGAGCGGGGCGAATGCAGCCCTGGGATCCCTGCCTAAGCTCCCTTGTTTACCCCTCGTCAACTCTCTGGAGATCTCATCATGGCTACCTACACAGTTCACTTGGTTAACCCAAAACGACGGCTCGACACCTATATCTCAGTAGATGAAGATTCGACCATCCTAGAAGCGGCTGAGGATCAAGATGTGGATTTGCCCTCTTCCTGCCGCTCCGGTAGTTGTTCCTCTTGCGTGGCCAAAGTGGTAGAAGGAGAAGTCGATCAATCGGAGCAAACCTTTCTGGATGAGGAGCAAATAGCCAAAGGATTTGTGCTGCTCTGCGTGGCTAAACCTCGCTCCAGTTGTACAATTCGTACCCACCAGGAAGCTTACTTGGTTTGATAGACCGCCGCTCTCCAGCTGCTTGCCGCTAGGCTTAAGCAGCCTTTTTTCTATTTTTTTCTAGAATTAGGGATCCCTATATGTTGGCACCGCCCACCGTCCCTAAGATCTCAATAACCATATCTCCTCTCCAACTCATGAAGGTTGGAGAAGAAGGTCGCATCTACCAACTGCGCGGATCCGAAGCTGCTTGCGCCCAATTGCAGCAAATGGGTCTCACTCCAGGTACCTATCTCCAGGTTATCCAACGTCACCCTGAGTGGATCCTACTCCTACCCAGTGGCCAACTTTCCCTTCCTGCTCATTTAGCTAAACCCATCTGGGTTTACATGGATCCCCGTTGCGCCTTGATGTCTACCCAAGAACCGAATAAGAAAACAATCTTAAATTTGCCAAGAGCCTTCTAAAATGTAGTCTATTTACCCAATTTTTAACCTGTAATGAGGGACACTCAAAGTAAGGGAAGCTCATCTCTTCATAACCTATCTTGATTTGGGAGCAAAGCCATGAACACCTGTTTGTTGCACCTGGGCTCCATCCTTAAAGCTGCTGAAGAGCTTAGCCTTGTGGAAAAGCCTTTCCCCAAGTTGCAACACATCCAACTCTGCACAGGACTAAGCCCAGAGGAAATCGTGCGGGCGCTGGAGCTAGAACCCAATCCCTTGGGTTGGCATCTGGAGCCAAGCCACAACCTGGCCGATGAATCGGCGTATTGGGTGGGCGGACGACCTTGTGTCGGCTTGGTTATTGAGCGTTTTGCCTGACACTTGCTGCAGTTCGGATCCCTAAAAGGCTCTCAAGGGGGGAGGAGTAGCCTGCAAAGCCATCTCAAAAGTTCACTGCAAACATTAGAAGTTAAGAGAAAGCAAAGCTTTCCAGAAGGTTCACCCTAGACCAAATCTCCCTGGCCTGCCGGGGATCTTTTGAGGTATCGTTCAATCCAGTTCACGAATTGAGCTTAGGAAACAGACCTTAAACTAAGGTCTCTCGCCGGGCTGCCACGGCTTTGCGAGGAAGGTCTCCATGGCCGGGTTTAGGGTTTTGCAGATGCGATAGCAGGTGTGAACGAGGGAGAGCTACAGGGAAACGTTATGGAGTTTGAGGGCTATGGCTTATCAAATCTCAGGGGATTGTATCGGTTGCCACGCTTGCGTAGATAGCTGTCCTACAAAAGCTATCGTTGTCCAGGATGGGGAATACTGGATTAATCCTCTGTTGTGCAACGACTGCGAAGGTTTCTTCCCAGAACCTCAGTGCGTTAGCCTGTGTCCCGGTTCTGCCCCGCAGCCTTATGAAGCCATGAAGGGGCGCAACCGCACGGTCACGGCCCGCATTCGCAGCAGTCCACCTCTATTTTTGAACGGCCATAGCCAGGCTTTTGCTTCGTCAATTGTGGTCTGGGAAGCTTGCAATTTCCTATCTCAATTTCAATCTCTCAATCTGCAAAAGCAGGGAGATAACCAGGTTTGCTATCAGAAATCTGTTGGCCACAACCAGGGATCTCTGACCCTAACTCTATGTTTGGACGGGATCCCACAAAGTGCTCCGATCGATGTGCGAACTGCCTGTTTGCATCTTATTTTTGCTGCCTATGCCGCCGGGTTGGATAGCCCCTGGAAGGAATCCTTTGTTTTCACCGACTCACAATTGGAGTCCTATTTGGGCTGGGATAAACGTAAAGATCTGAGCAAGATGACCCGTCTCCACCTGTTCATGACCTGGATAGAGCAGCTCTGTCGGATTCAAGTCTCCATCGATTGGCCGGATCAGGGGCGGGTGAAGGGGTTTTCGGTACCGGCTGGCCCTCTGTGGAGGCTGCTCAAGATGCATCGCCACTTTCAAAAAGATGAGCAGGGCTGCAACCATCTAGTGGGCCTGACTTGGGCGATTCAGCCCGGCGAATGGACACGGTACTTTCTCAATCGACAAGGGTGCCGCCAGGGGCAAGCCTTTTATCAGTACAGCAGCCTGCCCCTATCCCTGTTGCAGGCAGTGATGAGCCATTGGCAGCATCATGAAGGAGCCATGCGCTTGCTGCTGTGGCTGTTGTTCAAAGTGAGGATGGGGCGGCAACAGCGTCTGACGGTGCCTACCCTGATGCGGGTGGCCTACGGGGAAAAGCGACTGCAGGAAGCCTATCTCAATCTCCAAGAACGCAAACGGCTGCTGCGCACCTTTGAAAGCGATCTGGAGGTTCTCAACCACTACGGCCTCAAGCCGGAGTTCGATCCCCTCACCTATCCTTCTTCCATTCAACCCCTGTGGGCTCGCCTGGAAGCTGTGCCCGAGGATGCGGACGAGGCATTGAACTTTTGGATTGAAGATGCCAACAATGGCGGCCTGCTGACCGCTGCCGGGCCACGGGGCAAGTGGGGACTTTTGATGCAGGCTCGCATTCAGCGGTTTCATCCGCCCTCCGACTGGCATCGTCAAGCAGTTCAAGAAGCCAGATCCCCGACCCGAGAATCGGGATCTCGGCGGCAGCGTAGGGCAAAGTCTGCGCCTGTTGCAACAGACTCGGATCTCCCTGGCCCTCCCGAAAACCCAAAAGACTTCCCCTCAAGCAAAGCTTTGCGTGGAGCGGATATCTCGGCGGCACGCCAGCAAAAGGGAATCAGCCAGCGGGAATTGGCCCAGAGGCTGGGGCGCAGCCAGAGCTGGGTGCGGGATGTAGAGAATGGGCGGCTTCAGATCAGCCTAAACGATCGCCAGCGCCTTATCAAAGCCCTGTATTTGGATCCCAGGCAACAGCAAGTCTAGGCCAGTTACTCAATTCACTCATCCACTCACTCATCCACGGCAATGACCACATCCGAGGCTTTGATGGCAGCATACGCTTCTTTCCCAACTGCTATGCCCAACCGTTCGGCAGAGTGCTTAGAAATAATGGCTGTTATTTCTATGCCTGGTGCAACTTCCAGAACAATTTCGGCATTGACCATGCCCACCTGGACACTTTTTACAGTTCCTTTAAACAAGTTGCGAGTGCTGATTTGCATGACTTCTCCTTTGTTGAACAAGCAGAGCAACAGGGGTGTTGACCGAACTGAACAAGAGAGGAGCTTGCCGGATGGTCATTCAACACCGGTTTCAATACTATCAGATGCTTATCGTTGCCTCTGGGGAGGAAGAGCTGCCAATAGTCTAGATTATGTATCCTGAAGATACAAACTGCAACCTCTAATGGTCAAAGTACCGAGCGATTGGTGGATTTTCCTGTTCTGAAAGTCGTCACGGGTCAAAGAAGAATGGCTATGAAACGAAGAACTGCAATGTTATTCCTGGGGATCCTAGCCGCTCTGGCTTTGAGGTGGGGGTCGGCTCCCGGCTTGGCGCAATCTCAGCCCATTTTGGTGGGGGCTGCGGTGAGCTTGCAACCGGCTTTAACGGAAATCGACCGGTTGTTCACCGCCCGCTATCCCGACATCAAGGTTGAGTACAACTTCGCCAATTCCGGCTCTCTCCAGCAACAGGTGGAGCAGGGGGCTCCTTTGGACGTGGTATTTTTCGCAGCCGCCTCTTTTATGGACGCCCTTGCCAAGCAAAACCTGCTGGTGGCAGGATCCCGGCGAGATCTTCTCAGCAACCGCATGGCTTTAATTGTGCCTGCCAATGCCAGAACCAAGGTTCAGGATTTTGCCGACTTGGTGGCGGAAGAGATCCGGGTTCTGTCCATTGGGGATCTGCAGGCCATGCCCGCCGGACGCTATGCCCAGGAAATTCTCACCCAAGCAGGGGTGTTTGAGACGCTGCGGCCCAAGATGGTGTTTGCCAGCACGGTGCGGGAAATTTTGACGGCGGTGGAGCAGGGCAATGCCGACGCCGGGATCCTGTTTACCTCGGATGCTCAGCTTTCAAATCGGGTGCGAGTAGTGGCTACGGCGGATCCCATTACGCCAATTATCTACCCGGTGGCATTGGTGCGCGATACTCCCGCCGGACAGTCTTACTTGGAGTTTTTAACCTCAGAAGAAGCAGCAGAGGTGTTTGTGAAGTACGGCTTTATCCGCCTGTGAGGGATCCCTCTGCAATGGCGCGGATGAGTTACTCCAAATGAGCGACTACGACCTATCCCCGCTTTGGATCTCCCTACGGATTGCCGGCTTGGCCACAGCTATCACCTTTGGGGTGGGGACGCTGGCGGCTTACGGGATGTTGCACTACCGAGGTCGCTGGCGCTCTCTCATCGAGGCCCTCTTGTTGGCGCCGCTGGTGTTGCCGCCCACCATGGTGGGCTTCCTGTTGCTGCTGCTGTTTGGCCGGCGAACCCTTCTGGGACAACTTTTGGCCTCGCTGAACTTGTCGGTCATCTTCACCTGGTATGCCGGGGTGATCACGGCAGCGGTGGTGGCCCTGCCCCTGATGTACCGCACGGCCCTGGGAGCTTTCCAGCAGATTGACCCGACGCTGGTGGCGGCAGCCCGCACGCTGGGGGCAAGTAGGGCCAAGATTTTTACGCAGGTGCTGATCCCTTTGGCCTTACCGGGGATCCTGGCGGGGATTACCCTCAGTTTTGCCCGCGCTCTGGGGGAGTTCGGCGCCACCTTGATGCTGGCAGGCAATATCCCGGGCCGCACGCAAACCCTATCCATGGCCATCTTCTTTGCCGTTCAGGCGGGGGATATGCGGGGGGCGGCCATCAGCTCGGCCCTGGTCTTGGGGTTGTCCTTGGGGGTGATGACGGCAGTTAACCTTTGGTTTCAGCGACAGCCTCTGCCGCAGCTTCCCCCTCGCCCCCTGCGGGTTCTGGCCAGAAGGGATCTGGATTTCTCAACTCCGGCCCCCCGCCTCTGGGTGGACATTGACAAGAAGCTGCCCCAATTTGAGCTGCAGGCGCAACTGAGCTGCGACGGGCGGCCATTAGGACTGCTGGGGGCCTCTGGATCCGGCAAAAGCCTACTTTTGCGCTGCATTGCCGGGATCGAAACCCCGGATGGTGGGCGCATTTTGCTCAACGAGCGGGCGTTGTTTGACGCCGAACAGGGGATCCGGCTGCCCCCCGCTCAGCGACGGGTGGGGGTGATCTTCCAAAACTACGCTCTGTTTCCCCACCTCACCGTTGCCCAGAACATTGCCTTTGGGATCCCTGCGGGCTTGAGCGAAGCGGAAAAACAAGAGCGGATCCAGGCCCAGCTGCGGTTGGTCAAGCTGAAGGGCTGGGAAAACCGCTATCCCACGGAGCTCTCCGGAGGACAGCAGCAGCGGGTGGCCCTGGCGCGAGCCTTGGCTTCTGAGCCGGAGATCTTGCTGCTGGATGAGCCTTTTTCTGCTTTGGATGCCCACCTGCGCAGCCAACTGGAGCAGGAGATGGGGGAAATCCTAGCGGGCTACAAGGGAGTCACGCTTTTGGTAACCCACAACATTGAGGAAGCCTTCCGCCTCTGCGGGGATCTGGCTGTAATGGAGCAGGGGCGAATCATTGCCCAGGGGGACAAGCGTCAGCTATTTGAGGCTCCCCCCTGCCTTAGTGTGGCGCAACTGACGGGTTGCAAAAACATCTCGCGGGCCAAGCTCCTGGGCCCTCAACGGGTGCTGGCCTTGGATTGGGGCTGTGAGCTGCAGGTACAGGGATCCCCAGCGGGAGAATACATCGCCATCCGCGCCCACCACCTCACCTTCAGGCCCGACGGGAAGCTGCCCAACACGTTTCCCGCTTGGCTGGTGAAGTGGAGCGAGACCCCCCACCGACTGACTCTCTTCTTTAGGCTGGGCGGTCCTCCTGCCCACCGCCAGGACTATCACCTGCAAGCTGAGGTGTGGCGGGAGCGCTGGCGCGAGGTGGAGACTTGGGGATCCCCGTGGTGGCTGCAGTTGGATCCCCGGCATCTGATGGTGTTTTGAGTCTGGGCTTAACACCCGTCAAGTGGGCTCTTCGCCCAGGCAATAGCCCCGCGGGGTAATCAGCCGGTCTCCATGGCGAAAGGTCTGAGAGTTGCCGATAAGAACCAGGGTGAGCATGTCCACCTGCTCTGGATCCAGCTCCCCTAGGGTGGTGAGGTGGAGGGTTTCGCCGGGGCGGTAGAGGTTGCGGGCCAAAGCCACGGGGGTATGGGCGGGTCGGGCCTGCAAAAAGATCTGCAGAGCCTTGAGGAAGGGATCCACCCGCTGCCGGGAGCGGGGGTTGTAAAGGGCCACCACAAAATCGGCAGCTGCAGCCGCCTGCAGGCGTTTTTCGATCACCGGCCAGGGGGTAAGCAGATCCGAGAGGGAAATGGCGCAGAAGTCGTGCATCAGCGGAGCCCCCAGCCGGGCAGCAGCCGCCTGGAAGGCAGAGATCCCCGGCAGCACCTCCAGAGAAGGGCGGATCCCATCCCAGCCAGAGCGGACCAAGCACTCCAGCACCAAGCCCGCCATGCCGTAAATGCCCGCATCCCCCGAAGAAATCACCGCCACCTTCAGCCCCTGCTGCGCCCAAGCGATGGCCTGTTTGGCCCGCTGCAGCTCTTGGGTAATGGGAGAGGCCTCCCAAATTTGGCCGGGGTGCAAAAGGGGGGCCACCAAGTCTAGATAAAGCTGGTAGCCAACAACCACATCGGCCTGAGTTAAAGCCATACGGGCAGCCAAAGTCAATTGACCCAGATCCCCAGGACCAGTGCCGATGAGCCAGAGGTGGCCGCTGCGAGGGGAATACTCCTGCGCCGCGCGGGCAATGGCCAGGGTGCAGGCCCCTTCGGTTTCTGACGTGAAGACCTGCTTGGGGCAGAGAAGAGTTGCCTTCCCCTCCGCAACGCAAGACGGTCGCTCAAAAGCTCGGTCACCTCTTCCCCAGATCTGAGCCGCCAAAAGAGCAGCCGCCTCGGCTACGGAGGGAGTGCCCACCGCCTGCCGAACGGCCTCCGAAGGGTGGGGAACCGGGATCCCAGCCAAAGCCTCTGCCGGGAAAAACTCAATGGGCCAGCCGTGGGCCTGAGCCAGCTCCAAAAGACCCGGCTCGTCTTGCTTGAGCTCTAGGGTGGCCAGGCCGGCAATGGCCTCGAACGCCAGCCCCTGGGCCTGCAACAGGCGGCGCAGGGATCCCTCTAGCCAAGCGCGGGTGGTGCCCCGCTCGCAGCCCACCCCCACCCAGAGCACCCGCGGATGCCAGTGCACGGTTGGGATCCCCGTGGCAGGGGAGAGGTATTCCCCAATCCAAATGTGGGCCACAGGATGGGGAGGGGAGGCAGCCACCAGGGGATACTCTGCCGGCCAAGCCCGCCGCCAAAGTTGCGTGCCACAGGTTTGGTGAACGGCCACGGGCTCCCCACGAGCCAAGGCAGCGGCCACCTCATTCCAATCCCCTTGGCCCCGCCGCCAGCCATAGGGATCCCCCAGCAAATCCAAAGGCGGGATCCCCAGCCCCTCGGAAGCAGAGGTGAGAACCGGCTGGGCTCCCAAGGTAGCGGCCACCTGCCGCGCCAGGGCATCGGCCCCCCCCACATGTCCCCCGCACAGGCTAATGGCCCAGCGACCGGCTTCGTCCACCACCACCACCGCCGGATCCCGCTGCTTATCCTGCAGGAGAGGGGCAATGAGCCGCACCACCGAGCCGGCAGCCAGGATGAAAAGACAGCCCTGCACCTGGGGCCAAGTTTGGGCAACAGCTTCTGCCAGAGATCTGGGCGCTGTGGGATGGCTGGGATCCCCGTAGGCTTGCCAGGGGGAGGGCAGCCCCTGCGGGTCAGCTTTGCTCCAGCAGCTCACCTCCTTGCCTAGGAGGGGGATCAGGGAGTCGGCCAACCGGCGGGCGCGCGGGCTGGGGGCAAACAGAGCAAGCTTCATCGAGCGTGGGCCAAGGCCAGGATTCTCCCCGGATCCTATACTGGACATAGAGCCACCCGCGAAGGGACAAGTGCTGATGGTCATCCCACCTGGACTGATGCTGCCCCTGATCCCCCTGGAGGTTTTGCTCTCCACCAAGGGGCTGATGTTTTTGCTGCTATCGGCCTATGGGGGGGCCATGTGGACATTTTTAAGTGGCGCTCCCCGTGTCCACACCATCATCGTGCCGGACTTGGAGCAGGCCAGAGGGTTTTACGAGAAGGTGTTGAAACTGCCGGAAGCGGAGCTGCCCCTGCAGTACTACTACGGCTACGAGCAAAGCATGGTCGGCTACAGCCTAGGATCCGCTTACTTTCCAGGGGATATTGGCCTCAGTCCCCGCTTCGATGCCAAAGCCCGTCCCACCTCTGGGCCCACCCAATTGGATACCCCCGGACTTTGGTACCAACTCTCCGACAATGTTCAATTGCACGTGATCCCTGGCTCTACAGATCCCTATGGGGGCTCTGGCCCCTACGGCAGCACCTCCAGGCCCAGCTCCTCACCTGCTTCTGCTTACGGGACTGCAACGGCAGCGGGCCGCAGCAGCGGCGTTCGCTATCGCCATGTCAGCTATGAGCGGGAGTCCCTTAAGGCCCTTCTGAAGCGAATCAACAAACAAGGGATCCGCAACAGCATTCGCTCCGAGAAGCCCTTCGTCTTTTGGGTGCGGGATCACCAGGGTCAGATTATCGAATTTGCCGAACTGAAAGGCTGACGGGATCCCCTAAGATTGTTAAAGGAAAGCAAAAAGTCGGCGGTGGGGAGACGCCAACGGATGAAACGGGTGCTGCTGTTGGTGCTGGGCTTGCTGTGGCTCGGGGTGTGGGGCGGCCAGCCGGCCGTGGCTCTGTCGCGGGCCAAAGACAATCCGGTGGTGAGCGTGCAATCCCCAGCCAAGGACTTCATCACCACCGAGTCGGGATTGCAATACTACGACATCACTCAAGGCAGTGGGCCTTCGCCTCAGCCGGGGCAAACGGTGGTGGTCAACTACGTGGGCAAGCTACAGGATGGCATCATCTTCGATAGCTCCTACAAGCGCAATCAGCCTTTTATCTTCACCTACGGAGTAGGGCAGGTGATCCGTGGCTGGGAGGAAGGGCTGGCCACCATGCGAGTGGGGGGCAAGCGGTACTTGCGCATTCCGCCGGAGTTGGCCTATGGCAGCCGCGGGGCAGGCGGGGTGATCCCCCCCAACGCCACCTTGGATTTTGAAGTGGAGCTCCTGGCCATCCAGTAGATTCAGATCTTGCAGAGCATGACTCTAGTCAATAATAAGCTCAACTATACTGAAAATAATGTATAATATGTTCAGTACGGATT